>JBAXFM010000467.1:0-3129 GCA_037139855.1 Bacteroidota bacterium | reverse complement strand
AGAATGCAAATTTCGATTCCCGCTGCAAGGCTGGATGCGAATTAGCAAAGAATGTAAAACGTGGCATTGCTGATTATTCAGTGGCTGCTTTCAATCCAATGGACGGAATCAATGCTCCTGCCGGTGCATCTCATTTCCGCCTGATCTTCGGCCTGGGCATTTTGAGTGACTTCGCTTACAATGCAACCAGTGACACTTATGAACCAGTGCAAGCGGATTACCATGAACTTTCTGCAATCACTTATTCGGATTATCTGGCCATGAATGCGCTGGTCCCCGAAACCGTTCTGAATGCTGATGTGGACACCGAAGATCCTGTTCCGGATGACTGCACCATCATGGCTGTGGCCGGAATTGAGTTCTTCCAGAAGGTCGGTGAAAACTATTACGCTTTCGCCAGCGGCAACGCTATGAAAGTGGTTGACGCTTACTAGGGAGAGGGAGCGTGATGGAAACCAGAATCATCAGAGTGGCTCAGGGGAAAAATAGTACCCTGAGCCATCTTTATATCAACGGATTATTTGCTTCCTACTTGCTGGAAGACCGCATCAGGGAAATCAAGATACCAGGGCAAACCTGTATCCCTACCGGAGAATTCCGGCTTATCCTGAATAAAACATCTGGGATGCATGCCAGGTACTTGAGTGAATATCCGAAAATGCATAAAGGCATGGTGGAGATTGACGGCTTGCCAAATTTCGACCTGGTGTTTTTTCACAAAGGCAACACGCATCTCGATACGCGTGGCTGTCCCCTGATCGCACATTACTGGATGCAAATCTGTACTGATTACAAAGTGCTAATGTCAGACTTTGCCTATCAACAGGTTTATCCGAAATTGGTTGAACAGATTCTCCTGGGTAACGATCGGATCGTGATCGAAAACAAGATTGTCAAACCTTAATCTCCCGGAACTATGGAACAGATTTCAGCAATACAGCTCATTTTCGGCTCTATTACCAGCATTCTGCTGAGTGTGGTGGCATATTTCATAAAGCTATTACACAGCGACTTCCGCAAGATGGAAATGGATCTTTCAGAAGTGAAAACCATGACCATGCTGATCAAAACTGAATTCAAGAGTCGTTACGACTTGCTTTGCCAGCGGGTCGAATATCTTGAAAAAAGAGTAGAAATTATTGAACATATAACCTTTAATGAACATTCTCATGAAAGCAAATGAAATGAATCTTATTGAACGGATCCAGTCACCTACTCCAAAGTTCTTCAAAAAACTTCGGAACATTGGCCTGATCCTGGGCGCCACTTCGGCAGCCATCCTGGCAGCTCCAGTTGCTTTGCCGGTTGCGGTGGTCACCGTGGCCGGGTACCTGGCAGTAGCCTGTGGAGTTATCTCGGCTGTCAGCCAGACGGCCGTGGATGACAATCCTGGTACTGAACCGGGCAAGTAAACATCCGCAAATCATTATTGAGCAGTCCAGGTAAATCCGGACTGCTTTTTTTGTGCCTGTTTGGCACAGTTTTATTACAAGAGTGCAATCATGTAGCCTTTATATATGACTTATATAGGGCTTATCTATGAAACAGGGGTAGCAAAATTCCCGGGTTATGCCGGGCAAAGAAATGTTAAGTGCAATTTATTAAAGCCCTGCAATAATCTTCAGTAATTCTTCTCTGGACATACCAAGCTTCATCTGAATTTTTGCAAGCATCTCTTCTTTATGACCTTCAATAAGATTCAGGTCTTTATCTAATAAGATTCCGAATTTCTGTTTAAGCTTGACTTTCTTATCAATCCAGTGTTCCATGTATTCCTGATGTTTACCTATGAGTTATTATATTAGATTATGAAAATAATCGATCCAAAGATAGATCTAAAAATTCCAGAAAATGTTATATAATAATTTGAAGGAGTTACATAATTCACACATTTCTAGTTTGATTTTTCAGGAGGTCTCAGAAAAAAAATGCCCGGCAGAACCGGGCAAAATAAGTGAAGAGTAAATATTAACAGGCAAATGGATTACCTGTGCCCAGGTAAACTGCTTCATCAGCAGCAGCTGAGAGGAACTCACGGTATTCGGATTCACCGCATGTTAGACAATACAACTTACCGTCTGATGGCCAGTAGTATGCGGCTGTGCCTTTTTTGAGCTTGGCATTACACTCGGCACAAGTAGCCTGGTACCTGACGGTAATGGGACGGGGATCATTAAAATACTTTTTCATGGGATTGGGGTTTTAGGGGGTTAGTTATGCTCTTGTATCCAGGTGGAGGCATAAAAGCAAAATTTCTCTGTGTTGGATTCATCGAGGGATGCAAAGAATTTGAGAATGGCATTGGCCGAGGCATATCCTTCGGATTTGCAAAAGCCAATAAATTTGGCTTTCAGGTGATCGGCCAGGAGTGGGCTGTCGGACCAAATCTCTTCAATGAAATTTGAAGGGATGTTGTAAACGAACCGGAAAGTTCTGCTGATAATTTCGGACTGTGTCATGGGTTTAAAAATTAGGGTTCCCGAGTGATTAAGCCCGGGAACCTGGTTAATTAAAGTGATATTGCAAGATCAAAAAGCCTGGCACATTCAGTGCACCCAACTTCCTGGACTTCATTAATGCGCACCCAGTTTGTACTGAGCATAGGGCGTCCGCACAATGTTGTTGGCATTCCGCCATGAGACAAATGAGCGGTGTTTGACCAAACATCACCTTTGCCTCCGAATAAATAATAGCCGTGTTTTTCGGCTGTTTCTTTTGAAATTGTTGAAATTTTTTGTGTCATGATTTATAAGGGTTTAAGGGGTTACCGGTAGAAGGATGGAACTGAGCGGTAATTGGCGAAGATTGCCCTTTTGGCTTCAGAAATTAACAGGAGATTGCGGTGGTAATGCTTTTCGTGCTGATCCAGGGTTTTGAGGGCTTCGACGGTTTTTTGAAAGTTGGCCGGGGTTGCCAGGGCTTTTTCGGATGCCTGGTTAATAACCTGGTTCAGATCCCGAAGATGGATGAAGGGAATAACAGAACCATTGAGGTATGGGTGTAATGTTTTGGACTGCCACAGGCCAAAACAGATCCAATAGAAATGGTCCATTTCAGCCTGATCAGCTGCATTGAAGGTGAAACAATTGGGGCAGGGATGCTCCATTGGTTTGCCGCTGTTCATTCCTT
>JBAXFM010000466.1:0-3132 GCA_037139855.1 Bacteroidota bacterium | reverse complement strand
AAGCCATATCGAAAGCCATCCACGAACGACTGGTCTAAACTCTCTGTCCCTTCCTTCCGTTGCATCGCATGATTATGCGATTGACAAGTGGTGAAATTCCGCTCAACTTTGCTTTGGCATTTTTCCTCGTTTCCAAACGTTGAGCCCACTCTTTCTTTGAAACTCAAATTTTTTATATGTTCATAGTTAAAAGATAACCCATGAAAAACATCGTAGCCATTTCAATTATCCTCCTGCTGTCAGGATTCAGTGTATTTGCCCAGGTGGGCATCAATACCGACAACAGTACTCCTGATCCATCCGCAATGCTCGATGTAAAATCTGCCAATAAAGGCTTTTTGCCTCCCAGGGTTGCACTTACTGCATTAAACATCCCCGATCCGCTTGTAACCCCTGCCGTTGGGCTGATTATCTATAATACCGCAAATGCCGGGACCTTCCCGAATGATGTATCGGCCGGCTATTACTGGTGGAACGGGATGAAATGGATTTCCGTATCGGCCCCGCAGGGAACTTCGGCTGGCGATATGCTGTACTGGAACGGGACACAATGGGTGAATGTTCCTGTTGGAATTAACGGGCAATCACTTATTTTAAACAATGGTGTGCCAACCTGGGGAAATCCCTCCGCTCAATCGCCTTCACTGATCACGAATGCAGTATCAGGAATCACCAATGAATCTGCTGTCAGCGGGGGGAATGTCAGCGACGGGGGAGCGCCTGTGACTCAACGGGGCGTTTGCTGGGGTATCTCACCAAATCCGGCAATTTCCGGCAACAAAACGACTGATGGAAGCGGACCGGGCCTTTTCACAAGTGACCTCACAGGTTTGGCGGCCAGCACGACCTATTATGTAAGGGCTTATGCGACGAACAGCGTTGGAACTTCTTATGGCAATGAAGTCAGTTTTTCCACGCCAACATTTGTTATCGGACAAAACTTTGGCGGTGGGATCATCTTTTATATTGATGAGACAGGTCAAAAGGTTTTGATTGCAGCTCCGGGCGACCAAAGCACAGGAACAATATGGGGTTGTGAGGGAACCTCAATTCCAGGGAATTTCTCGGCAATTGGTACAGGGCAAGCTAATACCCTTGCAATTGTCAGCAGCTGTAGTACGGCAGGAATTGCAGCCCGGATATGCAATGATCTGGTGTTGGGTGGATATGATGACTGGTTTTTACCTTCGAAAGACGAACTGAACCAAATGTACAATGCTCGAAGTTCTATTTTCTTCAATTTAACTTACAACGTCTATTGGAGTTCCTCCCAGGCGATTGAAACCCCATCCCTCGAGGCGTTGTCTCAGAGTTTCTATAATGGCGCTCAAGGCCTTTATCTAAAGAATTACGAGGCAGGTCTCTGTGTGCGTGCTATTCGTGCGTTCCCAAGTGTAGCCCCCCCCACTGTTACAACCGCAACTGCGTCAAATATTGCTCCGACCAGCGTAACCATAGGCGGAGTAGTAACCTCCGCCGGGAATGCAACCGTTACAGCGAAGGGTGTTTGCTGGAGTGCTTCATCAAATCCGACTTTAGCAAATGGTTACACCACCGATGGAGCGGGAACCGGTTCTTTTGTGAGCAACTTAACCGGTCTTTTACCAGCCAACGTGTATCATGTGAGAGCCTATGCAACCAGCAGCGCAGGAACCTCATACGGGAATGATGTGTCATTTTCAACTCCTGCAACTGTGCCCTCTGTAATTACATTGTCGGTAACAGGCATCACCCCGACAGGTGCTACCTTCGGAGGAAATGTGACCTCGGATGGGGGCAGTCCGTTGATAATCAAGAGTTTCGAATATAAATTAATACCGGATATAAATTCTCCGGGTGGGACTGTTGCTCCAAATCAGGGTACTGCGTTAGGAATCTACACATGGACTACTGATTTTCTGAGGGCCAATACGGTTTATTACGTATGGGCCCAGGCAGGAAACGCAATTGGAAATACAATCGGAAATATGGTTACTTTCACAACACTTCCTGCCGTTATTCCAACAGTTACAACAACAACTGTAACGAGTATCACCCAAACAACCGCAACCAGCGGAGGAAATATTACTTCAGACGGGGGTGACTGGGTGACAGCAAGGGGTGTTTGCTGGAGTACATCACCAACACCCCTGATCTCATCCGGCAATTTCACCCTGGATGGACCCTGGGCAGGGCCATTTGTGAGCACAATTACCGGGTTGACGGGAAATACCCTTTATTATATCAGGGCTTATGCCACCAATAGCGCCGGAACCAGCTATGGGGATGAGTTGTCATTTACAACACTTCCAACGGCGCCCACTGTAGTTACCTTGCCAGTAACTGGCATTACCCAGACAGGTGCTACCTTCGGAGGAAATGTGACCTCTGATGGCGGTAGTCCGGTTTTATCGCGAAGCTTCCTTGCAGGGACTTCACCGGATATCAATGCAGCCAGCATGGCGACTACTAATTTAGGTCCCGGAACAGGCAATTTTACGTACACCTGGGGAAGCTTCCTGACGCCGAATACTGTTTATTATGTATGGGCCCGGGCTGGCAACTCCGTCGGTAATGCCACTGGAAACATGGTCACTTTCACAACCCTTCCTGCGGTTGCTCCAACGTTGACAACAGCACCTGTCACGAATATCACTCAAACAACGGCAACCAGCGGAGGAACTATTACTTTAGACGGTGGAGCCTTCGTGACCGCAAAGGGTGTGTGCTGGAGCACATCCCCAACACCATTGATCTCATCCAACAATTTCACCCAGGATGGAACAGGGTCCGGGCCGTTTGTGAGCAACATAACCGGGTTGACCGGAAACACTATGTATTATGTCAGAGCCTATGCGACAAATAGTGCAGGAACCTCTTATGGGGGCGAAGATACCATAACCACACTGCCGGTCGAGGGCACTGTTACTACAACCGTTGTAACTAACATCGCCCAGACCAGCGCCACCAGCGGAGGGACCGTAACCTCCGACGGTGGAGCAGCGGTGACTGCCCGGGGAATCTGCTGGGGTACAGCCAGACAGCCGACCATTCTTGCAAACGGTTTTACAACAAACGGAACCGGTATCGGACCTTTTACAAGCAGCATCACAAATCTTTCCCCGGGTACGCTCTATTATGTTCGGGCCTATG
>JBAXFM010000465.1:0-3146 GCA_037139855.1 Bacteroidota bacterium | reverse complement strand
CCTTAAACCATGGATAATATTTATACTGATTTTCATTTTTAAAGTCAGGCACCCAATCTTCGTTGACTACCTTTATAATAAGGATCAACTGCTCGTAGGCAAGTCTGTCAGGATAATTACTGCTGTCTGATTTCAAAAAATCATCATAACGCTGGCGGGTCTTATCGTCTGCATTTTCATAAGCATCTTCAAAAGTGTTGATGCGGTCAATGATTTTCCCCGAAAACATTTCTTTTCCGAATGATTCAATAAGTATCTGCTGAATCTCCTTCGATGATTTACCGAAGATTTTTAAGGCTGTGGCCTTTTCTAATTTTAACGCTGCCATGATTTTTATTTTTAAAGGTTATAATTCGTTGAATTCACTTTGTGCCTGCTCCATGATCTCCATGGTATAGGTCTTTATTTTTGCAATCATGTCCTGCTGAAGCACACCAGGTATGCGAAGCATTTCACGGCCACCTTCACCATCTTCGTATTCGATGAACAAAACCGGGTTGGTTGATGTTTTTTCACTCCATTCTTCCTTTGTCGGTTCCCATTCTTTATGGTAAAAGGATTCAAGGACTGAACGACATGCAAGGATGTCGCTACTGAGTTCGTTTGCTTTTTGTAATTGGTCAGGTGTCATAATGGTTAACTTTTAAATTAATTTTTAGATACTTTTCTTGCAGGTCTCATGCTTACCGGTTTGAACAGGCCATGAATCATCTCCCGGCCTTTTTCGGTCCAGTACAGGCGGGTGGATGTCTTTTCCATGCCAAATGAATCGCTGTATGTGAATGTTTTCATACCGGCCAGTCCTTTATCCTGGTATTTGTTGTATAATACCCATGTCTGACCGCTGAGATAAATGATACCGGCTTCATGCAGCATCTTATTAAGTGTCACGGCACTCATGCCCATCTCTTTGGCGATGATGTTGGTGGCGATCAATGACTGCGACTGAAGAACCTTGTCATGGTATTCCACTTTCGGAGCTTGTTCACTGATGGTGTACTCCTGAAGTTTCAACTGTTCCTCCTTGGCGTGGATGGAATTTTCAAGGGCTTTTACCCTGTTGGTAAGTAACTGCTGTGCCCGTTCAATGATGTAGTCGTCATTTTTCAACAGGGCTTCGTGCTGGTTGAAGGCCATGATGAACTTTTCCTTGAATTCGGCAGCCTTTGCACCTGTGTAACCCATAACCAAAAAGCTGAATCCATCCTTGGTGATTTCGTAAGCCTTTTGTTGCCTGCCCCTTACATCGGTATATTCAATATCGCCAAAATTGGCGGCATTAAATTCAGGGCTACATTCAAGACATTTAATGTCACGACATACTTTGTCATGATCTTTTCCAAAAACTTCTGCCACGATCAGGGATGTCGTTATATCTTTACCCTGCTGGTTGGCTTTTACCAATGTGATTTGATTTTCCATGTTATTTTGATTTAATTGATTTCATGTTCGACAACAGGCCACCATCTTCAAGAAGCAACCGGGTCTTGACTACATCAACCTGGTACTGCTTCCGCACCTTTGTCCGGCTGGTGACCATCACCGGAATCCTGTTCAGGTCGGCAAGCCTGCGAAGGGATGATTTCGGCACTCCAAGGGTCAGGGATGCTTCAGGAATCTTTTGCCACCTTTTGGGTGCAACTGTTTCAAGTGCAATCCTGATGCGCCTGAGTTCGGCAAGGATCATATCTTCTTTTTCCATGACCTTAAATGTTGATGGCTTCACGTTCCTCTTTCAAAATCATCATGGAAGCATCCAGTTTTGTGTGCTTTGCCACAATGTCAAGAAACAAGGCCGATGTCAGCCTGATGTCGCTGTGCTGCATCCAGCGGTACAATGATGACTCTGTAATTCCCATTCCAAGGGCGAGTTTTGACCTCAATTCTTTGTCGCCACGAATGATCTTCACTACTTCTTCTTTGAGTTTCATACACTTAAATTTACTTTTCCTGTTTTAATACTGTATATTTGCGTTTAATAATTGCGACAAATATATATATCTTGCTATCAACTTCTCAACCTATACGTTGATTAGTTATTAACAATTTATTAACAATTAATATTGAATGAAATTTAATACCCTGACTGTTAATCATTTAATGATTAAGAGAAATTTGAAACAAAAGGATATTGCTTCGAAACTTTCAATGTCAGAAGCGGCATTCTCTGCTGCAATGAAAAGGGGTGGTATTTCTGATGATCGTATGCCTATACTTGCAAGGGTGCTTGGAGTTGATGTTCTTGATTTAATGCAGGCGAAAGACAGAGTAGGTATTGTTTCTGAAGCACATGTTCAATATGTCTCAGCGCAAGAAAAAAATGAAATTGATTTATTGAAGGAATTGTTAGCATCCAGGAATGAGACAATTAGTAATCTTAAAAGGACAATAATTTTCTTAGAGAGGGAAGTAAAGCGATTGGGGGGTGAAATTTAAATAATCAAATTATATGAATAATTCAAATATAACACCTGATCAATTAGAACGTATAAAGTCATTATGTTCTTCCAATAAAAAATTAGAAGCGGTAAAACTTTACAAGTCTTTTACAAATAAGTCACTGCCCGAATCAAAGAATATGGTTGAAGAAATTTGCATAGAAAATAACATTAAGCCCAAAAAAACTTCGTGGAAGGGGTTTGTTATTGCCATAATTGTAATATTTGGCTTGATTGCTTTTATTGTTTCGATGTGTAGTAAAGAAGAACCAGCTCCAAAACTTACCAAGCAACAGATTCACCTAAGCTGGATAAATGCACAATTTGAATCCGATGGATCAAATTTTGCATCAGTACAATATATTCAGTCAATGATGAACAATGCTAAAAGTTTTGATTATATTGAAACCAAACACGTTGTAGTAAAGGACGGGATAGAGATTTATACTACGTTTACCGGGACAAATACTTTCGGAGGGGTGGTTAAAAATACTGCTTGGACTAAAATAGATAGCACAGGTTCGGTGGTTGACTATAAGTTGCTCTATTAAGTTTAAACATCATGTCTAACTGACAAAATCGAAAAAATCTAATACCATGTACAATCAACCATCCCGAAATACCTATAAACACTAACAATTCGTAAATCATAGCGAATCCCAGGCTGATCACCAAGACAGTTTAACGACTGTCTTTTTTTATGCCTGA
>JBAXFM010000464.1:0-3159 GCA_037139855.1 Bacteroidota bacterium | reverse complement strand
AGGATGATCAGAAACAAAAGAATGATAAGGAGTTCAATGAGTTTCAAAACAAAATTACTAATGATTTCAGTGGTTTTCAAAGTAAAAACGATTCCATTTTCCTTCGGTTCCTCGAAACTTCCTGGAAAGAATTTAAGCTCTTCAGGGAGGAGATAAAGGTCCGTGTAAAGCCGGTTGAACAACCCATGGTTGGAGGTTTGAAAGGAAATACCGAAGAGCCGCCAGTGAAGAATAACATTCAGGAGAATAAGCAGTTTAACCAACCGGAACCGGAACAACCTGGGGAAACGCTCCCCGAAGAAAGCACAGAGACTGCTAAGCCAGGAGAAAAGGCGGGCTATTCAGGCGGTTTGAATTTTTTCGGGCAACAGGTTGAGCTTCCTGCCGGTAATGACCTTCCATCAGTCAGAACGATCAGCAACGCTGAAATTGTCAATTACTACAAATCCTACACTTTAAACAAGTCGATGGCAAATACCGCCGGGGAAATTGCAAAGTTCGCAAAGGATATATTACTCAATGACTGGGGCTGTCTGTATTTGTTGATCCTTGCTTCTGAAAAATATTATCCGGAGATGAACAGCCGAGTCTTATTCGTTTGGATGACGATGTTGAAACATGGCTTCGACGTAAGAATTGCTCACGATGCAAGCACTGTCTTTTTACTTGTGAATTTCGGAAACAGAATTTTCAATAAGCTCTATGTGAATATTTCAAATCAGCGATACTACGTTTACACTTTCCCCCGGCAACCAGAACCAATGACTGACATAAACTCTTATGAAGCAGTCTATCCTAAACTGGTAAAACCGGTTTCGCTCGTAATTGATCAATTGCCCGGATTAACAGGACAAACATTTTATAGGAAACTCATCTTTACCCATGATACTGTTTTCCTTTCCATCACCTTACCTTTGATAGAATTCATGAATGCTTACCCAGACTGTGAACTCCCAGTCTATTTCAATGCACCGGCCTCGGATAAAGCCATGAAATCCATGGATAAATTATTACTGCCCACATTAACCGGCAAATCGGAAACCGAAAAGGTTGCTATTATACTCAGTTTAGTGCAAAAATCAATGCCCTATAAAATTGATGAAGCGCAATTCGGCAAGGAGAACTATCTTTTTGCAGATGAAACCTTATATTACCCCTTTTCTGACTGTGAAGACCGGGTTATCCTGTTGTCAAAACTGATTGAAAGATATACTGGGCTATCAAGCATCGGCCTTGATTATTCAGAACATGTTTCTTTGGGCATAAAATTCACCAAACCAATCCAAGGTGATTTCGTTGATTTCAAAGGAGAAAAATATTACATTTGTGATCCTACTTACATTGGAGCTAAAATTGGAATGGCCATGGATTTTATGAAGAATGAAAACCCAGAGATCATCCAAACGAGCCAGAAAAACTGAAAGCAATGAAAGCCCTAAAACCATTTCTGCTCATATTCGCTGTCATTTTACTGAATAGGCTTGACGTTCAAGGGCAAAGGGTTGTATCAACTTCAGGCGAATGGACAAGTCGCTTGGAAATAAATATGACCAAAGAGCAGTGCAAAGAGCAAGCCCATGAATTGGCCATTATCGATGCCATTGAAAAAGCCTTCGGAACATGGACAGAACAACAGACGGACATTGTAATTAAAGATGGCCGGGATTATTATAATATCGTTGGAACCACAAAGGTTAAAGGGGAATGGGTTGAGACAGTAAAAGAAGACTATTCTGAAACTTCGGAAATATTTTCAACTAAAAAAGGAAAGGAAGTGGTGACCTTCATCACTTGTAAAATTACTGGTAAGGCAAGGAAAGCTACGCCTAAAGCAATTATCCAATACCAGCCGCTGAATTGTCCCGATATTCGTTGTCGCAAGACCGAATTTAATTCAGGTGAATCGCTCTACCTTTCATTTAAAAGTCCTGTTGACGGCTATTTGTCAATTTTCCTGGAGGATGAAGAGATGGTTTATCGTTTGTTTCCCTATAGTAATCAAAGCGGCAAGGAGAATAGTGCAACCATGGTTAAAGCAGATCAGGAGTACCTGTTGTTTTCCAAAGATCCTAAATACAACTCATTCCTGGTGCAGGCCGAGGAGTATGAACTATATTCCGTTAAATCATTTGAATTTAACAATCTGTATGTGGTTTTTTCTGAAGAACCATACGTCAAACCCATGCTAAACATTGAGAAGTCAAGTGTCGAGAAAACAACATATCTGCTTCCTAAATCCTTAACACCAAAAGATTTTCAGGAATGGCTGGCTGATAACAGAGCTAAAAGCCAAAGCTTCCTGGATGCCAGGATCAGGATAAAAATCGAAAACAAGTAAATAAATTGTCACATATACCCCAAAGCCGGTACATAACGATAAACAACCTTAAAAACCAACAACTATGAAAACCTTTTTTAAAATCACAACCTTGTATTTGTTCGCCATGATCATTGGCTTTCCGGTATTTTCCCAGAATGATGATGCTGCGCAGAAAGCGATGAAATCCAAAGCCACCAAATCGGCACGTAAAGAGGCGAAAAAATTCACTAAGGATGGATTCTATGTGGCTCCTGGTGCCTTGCCCCTCGACAAACAACTCGAAAGTGCCTGGTTAAAACAATATGCAGTGGATGAAGCAGGACTACCTCAATACATTGTTGAGACTGGAAATTCTGTTGCTGAAACCCAAACCGCTGCAAAAATACAGGCTACTGAAACAGCCAAGTTGAATATCGCCGGGAGTATCACCACGCAGATTGCTGCGCTGATTGAAAACAACATCGCGAACCAGCAATTGAACAATGAGGAAGCGGCATCTGTAACAAAAACCATTGCTGCTTCAAAAAACATGGTCGCTCAGGAGTTAGGCAGAACGCTTATGCTGGTGGAGATTTATAAAAAGATCGGAAAGAACGTGGAATGCGATATCAGGCTTGCCTACGATTACAAGAATGCAAAAGAGATTGCTAAAAAGGTGATGCGTCAGGAGCTTGAAAAACAAACTAATATTTTGCAGGATAAACTTGATAAAATCATGGATTTAAAATAGACTTTCTTAGGCAACCCGTTATGAAACGCCTTCAACTCAAACCTGTTTTCCAAATGGCCGTCGCTTTAATGGCGGCCATACTGGTTTTATATTCCTGCAAAAAAGACCC
>JBAXFM010000463.1:0-3187 GCA_037139855.1 Bacteroidota bacterium | reverse complement strand
ATGAAAATCGCGATCCCATTTCACAATGGATATGTAAATGAACATTTTGGTCATTCTGGAAATTTTGCCATATTTACCATCAACCCTGATAACCAGATAGTGAATCGTACTGTCATAAAAGCCGATGAAGGTTGTGGATGTAAATCCGGGATTGGAGCAGTTCTGGCCAGCGAAGGAGTTACACTGATGCTTGCCGGAAATATTGGCGGCGGTGCGATCCAACACCTGTATACCGAAGGTATTGAAGTAATTCGCGGTTGTTCCGGAGCAGCGGAGGAAGTTGTCATTAATTATCTGAACGGTGCTGTTACTGATGGGGGTCAAACCTGTGAGCAACATGCGGGATGTGATTCACACCCTCATTGATCGTTGCCTGATAATCCGCTTTGTTTGAGATAGAGCTGGTGATGATAGCTGTTTTCACGGATCATTTGTTTTCCGCATTGCGGACACGAATTCTCCCTGCAAGGGACACCCGGTTGATGAGGAATTTTAGTGTTGCAATTCAGGCAAATACAAAAACCAGGTTCTTCCTTGTGCTTTTGATGTTCAACTATATCGGGTTTATTTGATAGTGTCCTGATTTTATCAGAATTACAAAATGAACAGGAATGCATTGCCTGTGAGTTGATCAGAAGTTTATGACATGTATCGCAACGATACCAGAACTCGTCCGTGTGATAATCTCCACCCCCGATAAATATGGCTTTGCCATCAACAAAAGCCTCGGCAATTGTCCGGCGGGCTTTTTCATAAATTCTTGTCAGGGTCGGACGCGAAACTGCCATCTCCTGGGCTGCCTGCAATTGGGTCATGCCCATATAGTCCAGCAAACGGATCGCCTCATATTCTTCAAAAAAAAGAATAACAGGTTCCAGGTCAGAGATTGGAATCCCAAAAGGTTTGAATCCCTCCATCCGGGGCGGATGCGTTACATTGCGTTTTCTTTTTGGTCGCGGCATGAGGTGGTAAAATTACTAAATTTAATGATCAGACAATTATATAGTGATATTTATGCGATTCATGTAAAAATAAATACTACTTTTGCAAAGTAATTAATAAGACTGTTAAATGTCAGTGCAACGTGCAACACATTTATTTTATACCTAACTTTGAAATCATCCCCGAAAAATGGAATTGATAGAAATAAACAACCGATACACTAAACTGGCTGATTCGGAATGTTGCCTGTCGTGTGGCGGAGCATTAAATTATGCTGAACCCGTTACCGGGGAGGTTTGTGTTGACCTGGGCAGCGGTCGTGGAACAGATGCGTTGCGCATGGCCGAATCGGTTGGTGAAACCGGGTTTGTTTACGGCATTGACATTTCGGACGGAATGCTTGAAAAAGCCCGCCGCAATGCTGAAAAATTTGGCGTGACCAACGTTAGTTTTGTGCGAAGTGAGCTCGAAAAACTCGAACTGCCTGATGAAGTAGCCCATTTGGTTATCTCCAACTGCACACTAAACCATGCTGCCGACAAGCAAGCCGTTTGGAACGATATCCACCGCATCCTGAAAAAGGGAGGGAGGTTTGTGATCAGCGATATTTATGCCACAACCGCCATTGCCGACGAATACCGGAATGATCCGGTGGCAGTGGCGGAATGCTGGGCAGGCTCGGTAACCCGGCCTGAATATATGCAGCACCTGGAAAAAGCTGGATTCACCACGGTCAAAATTTTAGAAGAATCGGCCCCTTATGCAAAGGGAAATGCAGAAGTGGCTAGTTTTACCATCACAGGAAATAAAGAATGATATATAAACACTAAAAATTGAAATTATGAAAAGCCTTGTAAAGAAAAAGATTGAAGTCAAAAAAGTAAGCACAAAAAAGGTAGCCCAATGCTGTGCCAAAACTTCGAAAACCATCGTAGGTTGTCACGATTAATGACGATCGGACGATGATTTATTCCAAACACAATATTTTCTCCCGGATCACCGGATCAGATAACTTTTTCATCGTTAATCTGCTCAGCGGAAGTGCGGATATTTTAAATCCGGACGAAGGAAAAATGCTCGGTGATTTCCTTGGAGGAAACGATATTGACGGGGTTTTTCGTGAGAACCTGGCGGCGCAGGGATACCTGGTGGATGAAAAAGAGGAAGAACGGCTTTATCGCCGCAAATACTTCGATTTTGTGGATACCCGTGGAGACGATGAAGTACAGCTTTTTTTTGTACCAAATTACAGTTGCAATTTTGCCTGCACCTATTGCTACCAGGATGAGTACACAAATACTAAACAAGGACTTACATCTGGTGTGATCGATGCCTTCTTCAGTTATGTAACCCGTGAATTTGCCGGTCGGAAAAAATACCTTACCGTTTTTGGCGGGGAACCATTGCTGAATTCACCAAAACAAAAAGAGCTGATAGCTTATTTGCTGAAGCAGGCCAATGAATCAAATCTCGAAGTCTGCTTTGTAACCAATGGGTATTCATTGGGGGAGTACATCGATATCCTTAAAACCGGGAATATCCGCGAAATTCAGGTCACTCTTGATGGCAAAGGAATTGTACATGATGCCCGCCGTTTCCTGAAAGGCGGCGGAGCTACTTTTGAGAAAATTGTGACCGGAATTGATGCCTGCCTGCAAAATGAATTGCCGGTAAATCTCCGCATGGTGATTGATAAGGAGAATATTGACGGTTTACCTGAAATGGCGCAATTTGCGATCGATAAAGGCTGGACAAAAAATGAGTTCTTTAAAACCCAGCTCGGACGGAATTATGAATTGCATCATTGCCAGACAACGACTGAAAAACTATTCAGCCGTATTTCACTTTATGAAACCATTTACCAGCAGGTAAAGCAGCACCCGTACATTCTTGAATTTTATAAGCCGGCTTACTCCATATCGAAATTCCTGGCCGAAAACGGCAGCCTTCCCGATCCGCTGTTTGATGCCTGCCCGGCCTGTAAAACCGAATGGGCTTTCGATTATACCGGGCAAATTTATTCATGTACCGCAACTGTTGGGAAAGCCGATGAGTCTCTCGGCACTTTCTATCCTGAAGTTTACCGCAAAGAGGAATTGATCAATGCCTGGGAAAGCCGCGATGTGACCGTAATTGCCGAATGCAGTGTTTGCAATTTGCAGCTTGCATGTGGCGGTGGGTGTGGCTCAGTTGCCAAAAACAGGACCGGCAGTGTTTGTTCAACCGATTGCCGTCCGGTGAAGGA
>JBAXFM010000462.1:0-3189 GCA_037139855.1 Bacteroidota bacterium | reverse complement strand
TTGGGGAGGGATTGAGGGTGGGGTCGAGTCTGGAAGGGATAATATTGGGACCGTACATGATGTTTATTTTTTATACCTTAGCCAATAAATTGATAAATCCCGAATTTCTCCGTTATACAACACTCATTCCCATGGATCTGAAAAAGTTACACGAACAGTTTTTTGAATTATACGGCAATCCTGAAGATAAACCCCGGTGTTTTTTCGGCCCCGGCAGGGTGAACCTGATCGGCGAACACACCGATTATAATGGTGGTTTTGTGTTGCCGTGTGCCATACAATATGGTACGTACCTTTTAATCAGGCCAATTGATGATGCTGTTGTGAAGCTGGCCTCGACAAACATGGAATTCAAAACTGAAATTCCGTTGAAAGACCTGTCGACCAAGGTTGACAAGCAATGGGTGAATTATCCGTTGGGTATTTTCGATCAATTCAAACAATTACACATTCCGGTTACCGGTTTTGAAATGCTCTATGCCGGGGATATCCCCAATGGCGCCGGTTTATCATCCTCCGCCTCCATTGAAATGGTTACTGCCTTTGCGTTAAACTCCATGCTGAATTCCACTGAGCTTGACATGATTGAACTGGTGAAGATGTCGCAGCGGGCTGAAAATGAATTTGTAGGGCTTAACTGCGGAATCATGGATATGTTTGCGGTGGGCCTGGGTTTTAAAGACCATGCATTGTTCCTTAACTGTCTGACCATGGAGCACAAGCGGGTTCCGTTTGAACTGAATGGCTTTAAGCTGATCATTGGCAACACCAACAAACAGCGGGGGCTGGCCGATTCAAAGTACAATGAAAGGGTGGCCGAATGCCAGCTTGCGGTTACTTATCTGAGCCGGCATTTTCCGGTTTCAAAACTTGGAGAGATCAGTTTCATGCAATTTTATAAAATGCAGGAAGAAATTCCTGATGAATTGATTCGCAGCAGGGCACGCCATGTAATTTCAGAAAATCAAAGGGTCCTTAATTCCGTATCAAGTTTACTCAAAGGTGATATTTTGCAATTTGGCGCCTTGATGAATGCTTCTCACGAATCGTTGCGTGACAACTATGAAGTGACCGGGTTTGAATTGGACGCCATGGTTGCCGAGGCACAAAAAATCAACGGCGTGGTGGGTTCACGCATGACCGGCGCCGGCTTTGGCGGATGTACCGTAAGCCTTGTACGCGAGGATGTCGTTGAAAAATTCATTGAACAGGTCGGACACGAATACAACGCCAAAACCGGGCTCAAAGCAGACTTTTATATTGCAGAGGTTTCAGATGGGGTGAAGGAGATTGTTTGCTGAGTGTTAAGTGTTAAGTGTTAAGTGTTAAGTGCCCTTCACCAAGATGGATAAATGTTCCAAAGATCTCTTTTTTCCTGTTTGGACCAAGAGGAACAGGGAAATCGACTTTTGTAAAAAGCCTGTACATCAAGGTGCAATATACGCAAATCTGTTAACATTATATTACCTAAGTTTTAACTTTGAGGTTGATCCAGACAACCCTGATATTTGGTATCTTTGCCGGCCGCGGTGATTTACCACGGTAAAAAGAGATGTCTTACAGATGAACATGGCCGCCTGGAAATACTATATTACCTTTTACAGGGGGCGATATGGCAAGCTGGTATTTAACATCGCTGCCTCGGTTTCCCAATCGCTTTTCGTGTTGCCGATGGTTTTTCTGGTCGGTTACGTTTTCGACAAAATTATTGTATCAAAGGATTACTTCCTGCTGCTCATGGCCGGGCTGGTGCTTCTTTTACTGAACCTGGGGAATATTGCCCTGACCCTGTTTGCAAGAAAGTTAACCATGAAACTCACCCGGCAGATCACCTGTGAATTCAGGAATGCCATCCTGCACAAATTCTATCAGCTGCCCCGGTCGTTTTACACCGGCAGTGACATTAACCAGGTTCAGTCGTCGGTTGTACAGGATACCATGCGCCTCGAACAGATGAGTCATGCCATCGTGGCCCAGGTAATCCCTGCATCAGTGCTGATCACCGGGCTGGGTTGTGTGCTCTGTTACCTCAACTGGTTTCTTTTCCTGCTGATGATCATCGTCATCCCGGGATTATTTCTGGTGCGGTTGTTCCTGAAAGGACATCTGTCGTCCGTGATCAGGGCTTATCACCGTTCGGTGGAGATTTTCAGCCAGGGAATGTTCCATGTGCTGCACAAGATGGATCTGACAAGGGTTCAAATGGCCGAACAGGAAGAAATGGTAAACCAGGGCGCCCATTTTGAGGTATTGAAGGAGGATACCATCCGCATGGCATGGATGAATACGGCCTACAACTCCATCCAGAATGGCATTGCGGCGCTTTCGGGCATCCTGATCATCGTGGTGGGCGGCATGGCAGTTACCCGTGGAACCATGACCATGGGCGCGCTGCTCTCCTTTTTTGTGGCTTCGTCGATGATGAAAGGGTACATGCAAAACCTCTTCACCGCCATCCCGCAGATTTTGGAAGGCAATGAATCGCTGATCACTCTTCACCGGCTGCTGATGCTGGAAGAACATCTGCCATACCTGGGAATGAAACCGATCGGGTTTAATGGAGGCATCGGGTTGCAGCACGTTAGTTTTTCCTACCAGGACACCAGCGTATTTGAGGATGTTACTTTCGACATACAGCCTGGAGAAATGGTGGCCATCACCGGGCCAAACGGATCCGGGAAAAGCACCCTGGCCTGGTTGATCCTTGGGTTTTATCGTCCGGAGCAAGGCGTTGTTTACGCCGATGGCCAACCTTATGACGATCTCGACATCGCTTCTCTGCGAAAGCATACCGGCGTGGTGATGCAGGATCCGCTTACCATCTCCGGGACCATTATGGAAAATATCCGTTATGGGATGCCGGATGCAACAATCGAAGAGGTAAGCCGGGCCTGTGAATTGTCCACCGCTGATGATTTTATCAGGAACCTGCCCGATGGCTATGGAACCAGGATCGGCGAAAACGGTATCCGGTTATCGGGTGGACAGCGCCAGCGGCTGGTGATTGCCCGCGCGCTCCTGCGCAAGCCACAACTGCTCATCCTCGATGAACCATCAAACCACCTTGACCCTGACTCGGTTGAACGACTGATGCACAATCTGAATAACCTGCATCCTAAACCCACCATCTTGATCCTGACCCAGGAGATGAAACTGGCCCGGGCATCACAGAAGATTTATCACCTGGAG
>JBAXFM010000461.1:0-3223 GCA_037139855.1 Bacteroidota bacterium | reverse complement strand
AATAAAAACAACTACTATAGCGATATCTCTGATCAGTTCGAAGTTAGATAATTGAGTACTCCCCGCCACACCGAAAGTCAGCAAGTTAGCTGACTTTTTTATGCCCATCAATTGATGGAGTAAGGAAACGGAGGATCAAGAGAAACACGTTAAAATAACAAATGCCACATTTTTTGTAACTTTGTTTCTCAAACAAAGAAAATGAAACCAAAAAAGAATAAACATATCGATTTTACAGCAATCATCGAAAAAAGTGATGACGGCTGGTATGTCGGACAACTTGAAGAGATGCCTGAAGTAATTTCGCAGGGGAAAACATTACAGGAACTGAAACAAAACCTTCAGGATGCACTTGACCTGGTCATTTCAAATGCACGTGAAACAACCCTGAGTCTTTATGAGGGGAAAAAGTTTATACGCAGGAAACTAAGTTTTGCCTGATGAAACGATCAGAATTTTTGAAACACCTTGCCTTATATAATTGTATCCTGTTAAGGGAAGGAGCAAATCATTCAATCTTCTTCAATCCAATAAACAGAAAACAATCAACTGTTGGCAGACATCAGGAATTATCAAATCTATTATGTAAAAAAATATGTAAACAACTTGACATCCCATCTGTTTAAGAGAATTTGTTTTGTGCTGATTTTGACAGAAAGCCAACTATTTTCGAAATATCCCTGATCAAATCGAAGTCAGATAATTCAATAGCCACCGCTACCAAATGAGAATCCTCTTCATGTTTGATAGGGATTCTATTTTTTGCCTCTTCTGAAACCAAAAAAAACCTCATTATCAATTAGTATTTTATTAAAATCGTACGCAAGAAAGCACGAAAACATTCTATATATTTATGAAGTTTATTATTCAAAAAGTGAAAAAACCAATACCATTTATATGTATATGGATTTCAGGTTTTTGAATGATTTAATTCTTAATGCTGAATTGTTAACTATATGACCATTCCCGAATACCTCGAAAACCTGAACCGCCGTTACCGAACCGGAATAAGCACAGAACATACCTATCGGGGAGATTTGCAAAGCCTGTTGGAAAGCATGGCTCATGGTATTCAGGTAACCAATGAACCCTCACGGGTGGCTTGCGGGGCGCCAGATTACATCCTCACCAGGAAGAATATTCCCATCGGGTATATCGAGGCCAAGGATATCGGGGTCGATCTGAAAGGGAAAACAATCCAGGAACAATTAAATCGTTACCGTGCCTCACTGGAGAACCTTATTGTTACTGACTACCTGGAATTTCATCTCTATGTTGACGGGGAGTTTAAAACATCATTGAGGATTGCTGAAATCCATAATGGTCGTGTTAATTCACTGCCAGGAAACTTCGCCTCCTTTGAAAATCTGATAAAAGATTTTTGCGCCTATTTGGGGCAAACCATTAAAAGTCCTAAAAAGCTGTCCACAATGATGGCTGCAAAAGCCAAACTATTGGCTACAGTCATTGAAAATGCGCTTGCTGATGTGGATTCTAATGATGAACCCATGTCAGTGCATGAAGCCAATAACACCCTTCGCGATCAACTCATGGCTTTCAGGCAGATCCTCATTCATGATATCACCGCAAAGGAATTTGCAGATATCTATGCTCAAACAATTGCCTATGGCATGTTTGCAGCGCGTTTGCACGATACTTCGCTCGACACTTTCTCCCGTCAGGAAGCTGCTGAGCTTATCCCGAAAACAAACCCATTTTTACGTAAGCTGTTTCAATATGTTGCCGGTTATGATCTGGACAAAAGAATTGTTTGGATCGTTGATGGACTGGCTGATCTTTTTCGTGCCACCGATATTGCCGCGTTACTCAAAAACTTTGGAAATGCAACCCAAACCCAGGACCCGATAATTCATTTTTACGAGACTTTCCTGGCCGAATATGATCCCAAGCTTCGCAAAACCCGCGGTGTATGGTACACACCTCACCCGGTCGTAAATTTCATTGTTCGTGCCATTGACTATATATTAAAAACCGAATTCGGGCTCGTGGATGGCCTGGCAGACAATTCAATGACAACCATTAAAGTAAATGTACCAGGCGTTAAAAATCCGGTTGAAAAGTTGGTACACCGGGTACAATTTCTTGATCCGGCCACCGGAACTGCGACCTTTATGGCTGAACTCATCAGACAGATATACAGCAAATTCCAGGGACAGGAAGGTATCTGGAGCGATTATGTGGAGAAGCACCTGATCCCCCGGCTGAATGGGTTTGAAATCCTGATGGCTTCCTATGCCATGGCACACCTGAAACTTGATCTGTTGCTAAGAGAAACCGGCTATATGCCTAAATATGAACAACGTTTCAGGATATATCTGACCAATAGCCTCGAAGAATATCATGCCGACACCGGAACCCTGTTTGCGAACTGGCTGAGCACCGAAGCCAACGAAGCCAACTATGTGAAACGCGATACGCCGGTGATGGTGGTACTTGGAAATCCTCCTTATTCGGTGAGCAGCAGCAACAAAGGGGAGTGGATCCAGTCATTGATCGCTGAATATAAAACCGGATTGAATGAAAAGAAACTAAACCTCGACGACGATTACATCAAGTTTATCCGTTACGGCCAGTATTTCATCGAAAAGAACGGAGAAGGAATTCTGGCTTACATTTCCAACAACAGTTTCATTGATGGAATTACCCACCGGCAAATGCGCAAGCATCTCCTCACGACGTTCGATAAAGTGTATATCCTCGACCTTCACGGCAATGCCAAAAAAAAGGAGACCGCCCCCGATGGAGGGAAAGATGAGAATGTGTTCGACATCATGCAGGGGGTGAGCATCAATATTTTCATAAAAAAAAGGAAATGACATGGCAAAAGAGCTGATCCAACAATCTGTTTTCGAAAAGCTAAAACAGACGGATGAAACAGGAAATGAGTTTTGGTCTGCCAGAGACATGGCCAGAATATTGGAATATTCCGAGTACAGGCACTTCCTTGGTGTGATCGAAAAAGCAAGAGAGGCTTGTAAAAACAGTGGCAACAAAATCGCAGATCATTTCGAGGATATCCTCGATATGATCGTCATTGGCAAGGGAGGTCGCCGTCAGATCGAAAATGTAAAACTCTCCCGATATGCCTGTTACCTGATTGTTCAAAATGCTGATCCTTCGAAGGAAATTGTCGCAATAGGACAGACCTATTTCGCGGTCCAAACACGACTTCAGGAAATCAGCAAAATGCAGGAATACACCC
>JBAXFM010000460.1:0-3233 GCA_037139855.1 Bacteroidota bacterium | reverse complement strand
CGGCCCAGACAAAACCATCATTCAAGGTAACACGGAAACCTTTGATGCCGGATCATGTTCAGGGTGTACTTATCAGTGGTCAAACCTTACCCTGGGACAGCCCAACATTGGGACCGGACTAACCTATACCACCGGAGTGGCCGGTGTTTACATGGTCAGTGTGACCAGTCCGAATGGATGCGTGGGGAGAGATACGGTGCAATTGAACGTAATTCCTGTAAATCCGGTGATATGTACCGGTTATGAATTTTGGTTCGCGGCTCCTGCGGTAACAAATCATACTATTCCACCAAGCCCAGTCTCGTTAACCGGCCTCAATGGCCCGATCAGTATGTACTTTACCACCGATGAAGGCCCGGTTACTGTCACAGTCGATCAACCAGCCAATCCCCTTTTTACTCCAATTACCTGTACTGTGAATAATGATTCGGCAAAAGTGGTCATTTTAACGCCCTTTATGGAGATGATCGAGAACAAACCGGCCGATTCGTTGTTGACTTATGGCTTAAGAGTGACCTCCGACAAAAGGATCAGTGCCACGTACGAAATCCAGTCGCCTTACAATGCCGCCACCTATTCACTTTACGGAAAGGATGCATTGGGGCAAAGCTTTATTATACCCGCCCAGCACAATTATTCCAATTACCCTTACTGCTCGCCGCCTGCAAGAAATTCATTTGATTTGGTTGCCACTGAAGATTCAACCATTGTCACAATCATTCCTGCAAAAGATTTGACAGGTCATGCGGTAAATGTGCCATTTTCATTCATGATGAACCGGGGACAAACCTGGAGCGGAAGGGCGATATCGGGTGATGCAGTCATGCACCTTGGAGGAACGACCGTGACCTCCACCAGACCTATTGCGATTACGGTAACCGACGACGCCTTGTTTTTACCTGGATACGATGACCTGGCTTTTGATGTTGCAGGGGATCAACTGATCCCTCTGGCTCTTGCAGGGAAGGAGTTTATTGCACTGGCCATGTCGATTCCAGCAGTAAAAACCCTGTTACTTTGTTATGCAAAGGAAGATAATACTACTGTTATTTTCAACGACAGCATCTCGATTAAGACACTGACAGTCAATCAGGGAGAATGTGCCCAATTCGCCTTTGACAATATTACCAATAGCAGTGACTTTAGAGTAGCATCCATTCGATCGGATAAACCTGTTTCAGTGTATGAATTTACAGGGAATGAAAATGAATTTATGCAGCCTTATCATTCCTTTCAGGCGTCCGCATCAATAATCCCGCCGGTTGAATGCCACGGATCGAAGAAAGCAACCATTTCGAGCACTCCTCCGGGTGTGCCCTGGCATAATTGGTTGGTCTACGCTGTCGCAAAAAGGGAAAACGGGGACGGATTTATCTGCGATCCTCCAAATTTCATAACCAATGTAGGAACTCCTGTTCCGGGAACGAATGGTGTGTGGGGCTATAGTATGCATGGGATGAGCAACTCGGACTATTACTACCGTGTGAAGATCACCAACACTAAAGGAAGGTTTTTTATACCGGCCTATTCCTCTGCCGTGACTTCCACCGGTCAGTTCAGTAAATACGCCTATTTTACTGATTTCACAGCGCTGAACCTGGGTGTTGACCGCAAAATGTGTCCGGGCGATTGTATTCTGCTGGATGCTGGTATTGGTTGGACTTCTTATTTGTGGAGCACTGGCGACACTACATCAACAATCATGGCAAGTTCAGCCGGAACCTACTGGGTTTCGACCAGCGAAACCGGGTGCCAGTTGAGCGATACCATTGTGATATCCTATTATCCCATTACACCGGTAAATCTGGGGCCGGACCGCTCCATCTGCCTGGGCGACAGTACACTGTTAAATGCCGGTAATGGAAGAGCCTGGTACCTTTGGAGCACCGGGGCAAATACCCAATCAATCTGGGCAAAGGATGCCGGATCGTATTGGGTGAAAGTTCCCGATGTTCATTGTGATGTTTCTGATACGGTGCAAGTGTCAACCACCCCCTTGCCAGTGGTGACCAACCCGCCTCCACTGGTTAAAACAATCTGCACCGGCGAGTCGACAAACATGCCATTAACCGGCAATGTACCGGGAATCCTGTTTCACTGGTCGGGAATCCTAATCTCTGGCAGTATTTCAGGATTCTCAGCAGACTCAGGGCTAATAATCAACCAAATCCTCACAAACAACGGTGCAACCGCCGGGGTGGTCATGTATCACATCATCCCAAAGATCGTGGATTGTGAAGGTGTACCTGTAAATTACACAGTGAACGTGAACGTTGGTAATCCGGTGGATGTGACCATTGCAGCCTCAGGCAATAGTATTTGTGCCGGAACCCAGGTAACATTTACCGCAACACCGACCAACCCCGGCACCAATCCGACTTATTTGTGGAAAATCAATGGAGTTAATTCCGGTTCTAACGCTCCGACGTTTGCCTATGTCCCGACCAATGGAGATATCGTGACATGTATTCTGACTTCATCTAATATAGTCTGCACCTCTAACAACCCAGCCACCTCGAATACTATCACGATGGTGGTAAATCCACTTCAACCGGTGAGCGTTTCTGTATCCCCGTCAGCCAATCCGGTCTGTGTGGGGTCAACGGTCACCTTCACCGCCAATCCGACCCACGGCGGAACATTGCCCATGTACCAATGGAAGATCAACACCCTCAATGTTAGCGGTGCAACCAATCCAACCTACACCTATGTGCCGTTAAACGGTGATATTGTAACCTGCCAATTGACATCATCTGATAACTGTGTTACCGGTAATCCGGCAATAAGCCCCCCGGTAACCATGACGGTCAACCAGAACCTTGAAGTGACGGTAACCATCACTGCTTCTTCAAATCCATTCTGTTCAGGCTCACCCGTTACCTACACAGCAACCGCCATGCATGGCGGCTCTACGCCGGTGTTTCAATGGAATGTGAATGGCAGCAATGCCGGGACAAACAGCCCCACGTTCTCCTACTCACCGGCGAATGGCGATCAGGTGTCATGCCTACTCAATTCATCGGCTTCCTGCATAACAGGCAACCCTGCTTTGTCAAATATCATCACGATGACGGTAAACACCAACCTGCCGGCAGGGGTATTAATTTCAACGCCCACCAACCCGTTCTGCCCTGGTACAGCGGTTATTTTCACAGCCGTTCCGATCAACGGCGGCCCCGGGCCCTCGTATCAATGGAAAATAAACGGAGTGAATGCAGGGACCAATTCAACGG
>JBAXFM010000459.1:0-3236 GCA_037139855.1 Bacteroidota bacterium | reverse complement strand
TGAAAGCGATACGACTAACATTGGCGGTGATTCTTTTCGCTGGGATTATGTACCAAGCCCAAAGCGGATATCCACAATCAGGTAGCTTGTCGATTTTTGAACTTGCTGGAAAATACCAGTGGTATGGATTCTTTGAATCGGGTGCTACAATCCAGTTAAAAGCTGATTCCACGTTTATCTACGGTTGGCAACAGGGCTTGATGGGTGGTCAGACCAAAGGCTTTTGGCGAATTGAAGGTAATAAAATCATCCTTAACAGTGACAAGCAGCCAGGCGACAAAAGCAAAGGAAACAATGTTGAAGTAATGAACCAGTGCACTTCATCAAATACCGTAATCAAGGTCAGGGATGAAGACGGTATGTCTATGCCTTTCGCAATGTGCACGGTAGTTGCTGGAAATCATTCATATTCATCCGTCACGGATTCCATTGGGATTGCTACGTTTCAGGCCAGGTCTGTTCGAAAAATAAGCATTTCATATGTCGGGTACAAAACTATTTCGTTCACGTCCAGGGAAAAATCGAATAACTGGTTCGTCTTCACAATGCAGATGGTAGATGAACCTTACAAGTACTTCACGAATGTTAAATGGACAGTCAAAGGCAACAAGTTGTATGATTACTCGATTAAAACAAACAAATACGTAAAAACCAACTACTATGAACGGGTTGAAACTCCGATACGGTTTAATACAAAAGCGGTAAAAGATACACTGGGGGCGGACTCGCTGGTATTAGTGTACTTTGATGAAGGGCAGTTATTCTACCAAATGCCGTATTCCAGGGGGAAACAGAATGGGAAAAGTGTCCAGTATCACAAGAATGGTAAATTATGGGACACCACTGTTTGGATAAACGGAAAAATACAAGATGGTTATCACGAATCATTCAATGATAAAGGTTCGGTATATGATCGGGGATACTATAAAAACGGTAAATTATCTGGAACCTGGGAAGTGTTGAAAGAGGACGGCTTGGTTTGGAAGAAACGGAAATATAACAGAAAAGGTGAATGGGTTTCACAGGAAGTGTGGAGCCAGGAAAAACAAAAATTTGAAAAGACAGGATTATATTAAATGGCGTTACCTAATGAAAAATAGACTTTTTATATTAATCATATTGGCAATCTGGGCATTTGCTGTTCATTGTCAGGATAAGAAAACTATATCAATGGAATTATCTTCGGCCTTTTTTTGCACAGGTTGGTTATTTGAGTTCCCTGACACATTGAAGATTTATAACCAAAACGAAAAAACACCCAAATATCTTCGGTATTCCGAAATATCTAAAAACGATAAAGGCTATTATGATTTATATTGTTGGGATTGGGATGGCGAAATATTCTTACTGAATCCGATTGTATTGACAAAAGACAAATTGAATCTAAAATTCAAGGACAACATAGTGACATTTAAAATAGGGCATATAAAATGCGCATATGTAGTTAACCACATTAACGGGCGAATGATGTTAATAAAAAAAAATCCAAATGACCACAGGAAAGCAGCTCAAGGTAACTGCGAACTGGAGGTCCAAAAGTAATATGATAATACGATGGTAAAAAAAATCAGAACAACAGGGTTCCTTCTGCTATTAATAGTTTCACAATTTAGCTTCGGACAGACCAACAAAGATAAAGCTCTCGAAATTGGTAATCAGGCCGTGAAACTCGAAGACCAGGGGGACTATAAAGATGCCATAAAACTGTTCGAAGAAGCGCAAAAGCTTGACCCTGATAAAATAGATTACCCTTATGAAATCGCATATTCATATATGCAGTTGAAAGAATATAAAACCGCAATAAACATAGTTGAAAAACTAACCGAGCATAAAGATGTAGAAGATGTGATTTATGAATTGCTTGGCAATGCTTATGATTATTTGGGTAAGCCAGAAAAAGCAATCTCGACATACGAATCGGGGTTGAAAAAATTTCCGAATTCTGGAAGATTATACCTGGAATTGGGGGTAATGCAGAAGGCAAAAAAGGACTACGATAAAGCTGTAAATTATTTCGAAAAAGGAATTATGGTTGCACCAAAGTTTTCTTCAAATTATTACTGGGCGGCAAAACTATATTGTGGTTCTACCGAAGAAGTATGGGGGATGATCTATGGTGAATTGTTTATGAACCTGGAACGTAGGAGTGAACGCACTTCAGAAATCAGCAAATTGCTGTATGATACTTATAAAAGTGAAATAAAGTTCACGAATGACTCTTCAATGAGCGTGAGTTTTTGTAAACAAATGACAATTAATGCGGTTAATATTTCAGGCTCAAAGGATATCACTCTGCCATTCTGTATGATATATGAGCCAACATTGGCACTTGCAATCATTCCTGAAAAAAGCATTAACATTAACTCCCTTGACAGGATAAGAGGCCGATTCTTAGCCACCTATTTCGACAAGGGGTTTGATAAAACTCACCCAAATATACTGTTCGATTACCAGGATAAAATAAGTAAATCAGGTCATTTGGAAGCCTATAACCATTGGATTTTAATGAAGGGTGATGAAGATAGCTTTGATACGTGGCATTCGGTAAATCAGCAAAAATGGGATGATTTTGTCAAGTGGTTCACAGACAATGGAATTGTAGTTGATGATGCGCATAAATTTTACAAAGGACAGTATTAACCGAGATGAATAAAGTATCAAAAATGAAAGCATCTACAATTACTATTACATTGTTATCTGCACTATTTCTGTACTCCTGTAATAATGTGCCAAGTCAAAAATCAGCATCAGACCTGCGTGCCGAGACAATAAGATATAAAATGTTTTGTGCTGCAATTGCAAACCTAAGTACGGCCCCCAATTACGTTGTTATCATTGTTAAAAATTTGAATACAGGGAAAAAAATGGAATTCTGTACGGAAGCACCATTTTTGATTGGTGCCGTAACCCGTGAAACAGGTGCTAAAACCTATGAATTGGATTGCAAAAAATATAAAGACCGATACTTCGAATTTTCCAACGACAGTGCGCTGTGGAATATCAGCTTCGGGTTTTATTCAAAAGCTGAACTTGACGCATACGCTAAAACAATTAATATTCCTGACATTGTAAAACAAATCCAGATCGGTAAGCTTACAAATAAAACATTTACTGATGGCGGAAAAGAACAAATATTGTTCGCTCATTTAATGTTCAACAATGGCGTAATGATAAGGAATGATTGTGAAGCTGGCAATGTTGTTCATCTTTCGTACTTTAAAGAATAATTGAAAAAA
>JBAXFM010000458.1:0-3243 GCA_037139855.1 Bacteroidota bacterium | reverse complement strand
GGAACTGTAACCTGTCAGAATTATAACTGGACGGCAGGCGCAGTGGATGTGCTCACCGGAATCTTTACGGCCAATAACCTTTTAGATAATGGCCTCTGGGGAAACTATTACGTGAACCCGGGTGGTACGATCAACCTGCACAACACAGACGGGTATGTCGATCTGAATGGCAACCTGTATGTTTATGGTGGCAATTTTAACATTTGGGGAGGGAGCGGATCCAACAGCTGGTGGCCCTACGTCAACAATGGCAGCGTCACCATGTCAGGCGGAGTTCTTGACTTTAAAGATGTGGGGGTCTATGTCTACAATACCGGATCATATACCTTCTCCGAGAACATCACTGGCGGGACGATCAGGACATCCAGGGACTTTACTGTAGAACGTGCCGACTACACTCCAACAGGCGGAACCGTTGAATTCTACGGGCCTACCGACGGCAATTTTAAAACAATCAATGGTGGTTATGTCAGAAATGTAATCGTCAACAAAGGGGTCGCAGATAATAGCGGATCGGGTAAGCAATCGATCAGCCGCGACAGGCAAACCGGTGCAGTAACCGATGTGCCAATGGCCAACACCATTACACTGAGTGGCGATGCAGACATCAACGGGAGTGTTACCATTCAGAATGGGATTCTCGCAGCCGGCGCCTACACCATCAATGTGGAAGGAAACTGGGATAACCAGGTTGGTACAGCAGGGTTTGATGAGGGCACAAGTATCGTTGACTTCGACGGATTGCCTTATAGTCAAATCATTAATGGTGAAACTTTCTATAACTTTTGGGAGAGCAAAACCAATACTGATTACTATGCAGTAGAACTCTTGTACGGAATGACCATGAATGTTACGCACAATCTGTATATGTGGGACGGTTCTCTTGAATTAAACGGCGCCACTACCCTCAATGGTGGCATAGACGTACAAATTGGTGCCGGTGCCGGGATCAATGCAAACGATTATCCTGCCATTGCCATCAACGTTTCGGGCAACTGGAGCAATGGCAATGCCGATTATGACCTTTATCATGGATTTGATCCGGGGTATTATTCCACGGTCACCTTCAATGGAACAACTGACCAGATCATGTGGACAAACTGTACTCAGGAAGATTTTTGCAATCTTACCATTAATAAGGCCTCCGGGAGATTCATCCCTAAGGACAATACTCAATCGTTCAGGAACATACTCATCCAGAATGGCGATTGGGAAGATTTTGCATCAGGGTATACCCATTCAGTTTATGGCAATTTTACTGTTGCACCTTCCGGATCGTTCCTCACCACCGCTGTCGGCAACACCGTTGAATTCAAGGGAGACCTGAACTCCATTTTATCCTATTCCGGCGTCCTGGGGTATTTCCGGAACATACTGGTCAACAAATCTTCGGGGTATAGTGTAACTCAGGCAACCGGTGTATATACCCAATTTGGAGGGAACCTGACTGTCGGAACCGGGACATACAACCTTGACGGTAACTTCCTGTTTGTTGCCGGTGACGTTACGGTGAACAGCACCGGAATTTTATCCTTGCCTGCAGCCTCCACCATGGTACTTACGGATACAAAAACCTTGAATGTCAATTCCGGCGGGCGCATTGATATTGCCGGAACTTCTGGTAGCCAGGTAAATATCAGGTCCAATGTGCCGGCATCAGCAAGATATGCCTTCAATGTTAATTCAGGAGGGACCATTGCAGCCGATTATTGTATCTTTAAAAACATGGGGGTCAACGGCATCAATGTCAAATCGGGTGCCGACATCGATCTTGCACATTCTTTTAAAGGATGTACCTTCCAGGATGGCGCCAACAACGGCACCCTGCTGACCATTGACAACAGCCAGACCAGGACCATCCGGAATGCAGTATTCCCGACGAATACATGGTCAGGCGCTTCCAATGTAACCAAAACGGTGAATGCCGGGTCGGTCTATTTTGTTGATTACTCAGGCGCATGGTCAGGAGAGGATCATGATAATGATTTTTACAATCGTATCCAGTGGGTTCCAACTTTAGTTTCAGTTCCTACCGCCACGCCTTCCACTATTTGCCCGGGTTCACCTTCCCAACTGCATGCCGTTGCTTCAGGAGGGGTTGCTCCATACACCTATGCATGGACTCCGACGGGTAGTTTGTCGAATCCTGCCATTGAAAATCCGGTGGCCACTCCGTTGTTAACAACCCCATACGCCGTGTTGGTTACAGATGCGCTTGGGACAACAGTAACAGGCAATGTTACCCTTACGGTTCTTCCTACGCTCACACCATCTGTTTTGATTGTTCCATCAGCCAACCCATCTGTCCCCGGCGACTATGTGAATTATACTGCCACGCCGTTCAATGGAGGCGCATCGCCGACATACGTTTGGAAAGTGAACGGATCCGGTGTTGGTACCGGACCTACCTACTTTTACAAGCCGAGTAACCACGACCAGGTAACCTGTGAGATGACGTCCAGTTATGCTTGTTTAACCGGTAATCCTGCAATATCAAATATGATTACGATGGTTGTTATTCCTGTCAACAGAACTGAGACCGGTACAATTAATGCGCCCCTGTTGCTCTGCTTTGATGCTTCCAATACGATTACGGTTGCCGGTGGTGGCAATGTCTTTATTGTCAAATCCGGGGCAAGTGCAGTATTTATCGCAGGAGTTAAAATCTCGTTCCTCCCCGGAACATTAGTTGAGAATGGAGGGTATTTGCATGGGTTTATTGCTACGACAAACAATTATTGTGGCTTTGTGACCACCCCGGCGCCATCTGTTGTTGCAGGTGAAGGTGAAGTTCAAACCGAGCCATTGCTTGCTTCTCAGATGTTCTCTATCTATCCCAACCCGACAAGCGGTAAGTTTACCCTTCAGAATAAAGGCAATGTTGTTATAAGCCAGGTTCAGGTGGAAATATTTGATTTACGTGGCCTTAAAGTTTATTCAACATCCTATACGGGTGAGAGAAGTCACCAGATCAATCTGCCTCCTTTTATGCCGGGCCTGTATTTTGTAAAAGTAACCGCCGGTGATCAGCTTGAATCGTTTAAGCTGGTGGTTACCAGATAAGCCATTCGGGTAATTGATTTCATTCCAATGTCAAACACAGGATCCAAAAAACCGGGTCCTGTGTTTTTTTTTGTTAGTCTGAAATGATTTCCTATCTTTGCAGCCCTTAAAAACGGATAGAAGTTACTGGAGAGGTGGGTGAGTGGCTGAAACCAACAGTTTGCTAAACTGTCGTACGGG
>JBAXFM010000457.1:0-3268 GCA_037139855.1 Bacteroidota bacterium | reverse complement strand
TCGATGCCCATGTTGTACTCATTGGGAACCTTTACCGGGCATTTCTGCCAGCAGGCGCCACAACCGGTGCAGGTTTTGAAATTAACATAGGATGCTTTCTTCTTAATTTTGACCTTGTAATTGCCGACGAATCCCTGCAATTCAAGAACTTCTGCGTAAGGAATGAGTTCAATATAGGGATGGGAGGCCACATCCACCATCTTCGGAGTTAGAATACACTGGGCGCAGTCGAGGGTAGGGAATGTCTCATCAAGCTGGGCCATTTTCCCTCCAATAGAGGGGCTCTTTTCAACCAATACAACCGGGATACGGGCATCGGCTATGTCGAGCGCTGCCTGGATTCCGGCAATTCCACCACCGATCACCAGGGCCCGTTTGGTTACAGGTACAGAAATCTCATGCAACTGTTCGTTGGCAATGGATTTGGCCACCGCCATGCGACAGAGATCCATCGCCTTTTCGGTTGCAGCTTTTTTATCTTTCTGATGCACCCATGATGAATGTTCCCGGATGTTGGCAACCTCCAGCAGATAGGGATTCATTCCGGCATCAGACAGCGCCTTGCGGAAGGTCTTCTCATGCATGCGCGGCGAACAGGCCGCTACCACAATGGAAGTAAGTTTGTACTGCACAATGGCATCCCGGATCATTCCCTGCCCCGGATCGGAGCACATATATTTATATTCAGTGGCAAACTTGACCTCCTTGATGCGTTTGACTTCTTCAACCACCTGGGGAACATCCACATAATCGGCAATGTTGGCGCCGCAAAAACAAATGAAAACTCCTACTCTGGCCATTATTTATCCTCGCTTTCTGCTTCAACAGCTTTGATGGGTTTTTTAACTTTTTCAGGCACAGGTGCAACCTTGCCGATATTGGCCAGTGCGCCTTCAACCGGTACGATGTGTTTTGGAAACTTCAGCTGGTCAATCGGATACCCGAAGGCAAGCGCCATGAGTTGGGTAAAATAAAAGATAGGGATGTCGTATTTAATCCCCTGTAGCTTTTCAATGTCGGGCTGACGCATGTCCAGGTTCGACTGGCAAAGCGGACAGGCTACCACAATAGCGTGGGCGCCACTCTCTTTGGCCATCGCCAGGATCTGACCACTCAGATTCTCAACCACCTCTGTATTGGAAATGGAGAAGGAGGCTCCGCAACATTCGGTTTTGTAATCGAATTCGGTAGCAGTGGCCCCCAGTGCCTCACAAATCTGATCCATGGAAACCGGGTACTCCGGGGAGTCGAATTTAGTGATGTTTTTCGGACGGGTGAGCAGGCAACCATAATAGCAGGCAACTTTTAACCCGGTGAGGGGTTTTACCACCTTGCTTTTAATGGTTTCAAGTCCGATATCTTCGTAGGCGTATTGCAGCATCGATTTCACATCAACGGTTCCCTTGTAGGTTCCTTCTTCAACAACAGTGGTATTGATCCGTTTAGCCAGTTCAGGGTTCTCGTCCATGTGTACTTTAGTCACCTTCATGCGCTGATAGCAGGAGGCGCAGGCGATGCCCATGGTGGTGTTCTCCAGTTTTTCGGCCAGTACCAGATTGCGCATGGGCAATGCCATAGCAAGGTTCTCGGTCATCACATGGGCAGAGGTTGCACCACAGCAATTCCAGTCGGGAATGTCTTCCAGTTCCACATCCAGGGTTTTGAGTACCAGCTTGAGGGTACTGTCAAATTCCTCACTGGTACCATGTGCAGAACAACCCGGGAAATAGGTTAATTTCTTCATCTTCGGTCAGATTATTTATTCTTTTCCAGTTTTTCGGCAATTGCAAACATGCGCTTGATGGCTTTGGCGCTCTTAAGCGGTTTGACCCCAAGCGGAATTTTTCCTTTGAGGAGGGCTTTGGGCGCCAGGTGCATGTCCTTAAACAGGTTCCGGGTGCGGATGTTGAACTCGGCCATCATGCGGAGTTCGTAGTTGCGTCCGTACCGTTTGATCATATCAAGGAATATCTCATGGAATTTACGGATCTCTTTCACCTTCTTTGAATCATTGATGTAATTCTCATCAATAGCCAGGTGACGCACGGCTTCCATCACCGCCGGGATATCTATTTCGCGGGGACAACGGCCCGAACAAGCCGAGCAGGTGAGGCAAAACCAATGGGAATTGGCCATATAGCATTCATTCCGCAGCCCCAGCTTGATCATCTGCATGATCTCACGGGGTGGAAAATCCATGTATTGCGACACCGGACAAGTGCTCACACACTTGCCGCATTGATAACATTCAAGCACATTGGCGCCGCTTTTAACATTAACGTCCTCCAGAAATGTGTTTTTACCCTGAGATCCAAGTGTTATCATAGTACAAATTTGTATTGTTAATGAATTAACAGCACAAAGTTACTAAAAGATTCTTTTGGAAATATTCTAAATTATAGCCGGATGACATGCGGGAAGATAATTGGAACTTTTGGGATTGGAAACGTGACGCGTAACGCGTGACAGCATTGAATTGCAGATTTTCTCGTATATTTGTCTAGGTTAACAGTAAAAATCATGGACACCCGGAATTTAGACCTCAGCAAACGGTAAACTTATGCCGATTATCTAACCTGGATGGATGATGTAAGGCGGGAATTATTTGATGGTTTCATTAAGTTGATAACACCGGCGCCATCGTCAAAGCACCAGGAATTATCAACAAATCTTGTCAGCATTTGCTGGAATTATTTGCGAAATAAACAGTGCAAAATTTATCATGCTCCTTCCGATGTTCGTTTTCCAGAGAATGGAAAAAGCCAGAATGATCAGCAGGTTTACACAGTTCTTCAACCCGATTTATATTTTGTTTGTGACCTGTCGAAAATTGATGCTCGTGGTTGTCTGGGCGCACCGGATATGATTATCGAAATTCTTTCGGCTAAAGATTCAAAACGGGATACCCGGGATAAATTTGAAATCTATCAGGAACATGGCGTTCGCGAATACTGGATTGTAAGTCCCAATGATGAAACTGTGACCGTTTTTATATTAGATGAAAACGGGAAATTCCAATTTAAAGGTCTCTATGCAGGAGATGATAAAATTCCGGTCAACCTCTTCAACGGTGATCTTAAAATTGATCTTACAGAGGTTTTTCTACCATAAAAATCCACGAAAACACCTTAGGCGTAGCGTTTTGATCTTATATTCAACCGTTTTCACACACCATAACCGGCCACAATGGCCAGTTTTCAACTCAGGAAATGCCTCAACCCCCGGCCCCTTCTTCCCAAGGGATTCAAAATACCTCATCCCCCGGCCC
>JBAXFM010000456.1:0-3282 GCA_037139855.1 Bacteroidota bacterium | reverse complement strand
GAAAGTAAGCGGAACACCGGTTACAGAAAGGATATTTCGTGGCCTCCAGGTATATTTCAAATGGTTCGTTTCATTTTTTTTACCTGTATTGTTAATCCTGATCACAGGTATGATCACCAGACTGAAAAATTTGACAGATACACGTTATCTGTTGCTTCTGACTCCGTTTTTCATAATGTCGGCCTATTCAGTTTATGTAGGAGGCGATGCATGGGAATGGATGCCATATGCCAACCGGTATCTTACACTGTCAATTCCATTGATGCTTTTGTTCTCTGTAATGGTATTACGCCAAATTGTTTCCGCCTTGATGTCGCTGCGATTGTTGCTGCTTATAACCATATCATTCTGCCTGCTTTGGTATTGTTACATGATCTTCCTGCTCCCGCCTTCGGGCAACGGATTGTCAGGATTTTACCCCACGGTTATCTGGTTGTGGAACAACTTAAGGAACCCGGTGGGAGTGTTTATAATTTTTCTGACACTTATCATGACTATTTTATATATGAAGACCGATCATGAGAAAAAAGTCCGGATTTACGCACCGGGTGTTATGTATATCACCTTGATTGTCGTATTTCTCTGCCTGGAAGGACTTTCATTCATTCATTGGGGCAAATACAATGCATTGCATGTGATTGATGATCGGAAGATGGTTAAAACCGGACTGAATATTCAAAGCCTTACAACTCCCGAAACTACCATCGCAGTAGTATGGGGTGGGGCTATTCCCTACTTTGCACACCGGTATACGGTTGATTTAATGGGTAAAATGGATCGCACGATAGCCAAAAGTAATGCCCGTACGAAGGAATTTTTTCCTGGTCATACGAAATGGAATTACGGTTTCAGCATATTCAAATATCATCCCGACATAGTCATTCAGTTGTTCATTAAAACGTCCATGGATGATCAACGCATCGAAGTATTGGGATATGACCATATCAATAAAGATCTTTTTATCCGAAAAGGCAGCTATGATAAGATCAGGTTACCTAAAGCAATGGCTAACAAGAATAAACTCTACGAACTTATCATTCAACCATGAATATGAACTTTGCCCTTGTTTTGCCATTGGCAAATGAAGAAAACGATTTTCAGCCTTTTTTCGGCGACCTGGCTGAAACACTACAGTCTTATCCCAATGCGCGCGTTTACCTGATTCTGGATGAGGTATCGAAAGACCGGACCAAAGAACTTTGTCAGGAATTTTCGAACTTGAATCCACAGTTCATCACTGTTTTTGAACCAAACAACCGAAATGTCGTTGATGCATATATCCGCGGATACCGGGAAGCTTTGTTGCACGGACACGACTTCATTATAGAGATGGATGCCGGGTATTCGCACGATCCTGCTGCAATTCCACAATTTCTTTCTGCTTGTACCGAAGGGTTTACCTGTGTTTTTGGCAGCAGATTCATCATAGGTGGCTCCATGAATGACGCTTCGCTGAAACGCAGATTCTTTTCGAAAGGCGGCACCTTACTTGCAAACCTGCTGCTGGGAACCAGGTTAAAGGATATGACTTCCGGCTATCAGGGTTTTTCCAGAGAAATCGTTGTTAAGTTTGCCTGGTTTCCACTTCGATCTACTGCCCATTTTTACCAGACCGAGTTGCGTTACCTTCTTCGGAATTATCAAGGCAAGGAGATTCCGATTAATTATAAAACGCCATCTCCATCGGTAAGAGCAGGATCGGTGTTGAATTCGTTGGGATCCCTCTGGTATTATTTTGTCAGGCGGGCAACTGGGAATTCAATATCTTTGTGAGAATGAATCAGGAAATTTCACTCGTCATTACCAGCATCAGCCCTGCAAATGAAGTACTATTGTGCTTTTCACAAGAATGTTCAGCCAGAAATATCAGATTCATTGTTGTAGGAGATAAAAAATCTCCCCTTGATTTTTCTATCGTAGGTTGTGACTTCCTCCCGTTCGGGCAACAATCGGAATTGGGATTCAGACTTGCACGTTCGTTGCCGGTCAATCACTATTCCCGAAAAAATCTGGGATATCTCATGGCTATGCGGTCGGGTTCAGAAATCATTTTTGAGACTGATGATGACAACTTCCCCAAAGCTGGTTTTTTTGATATTAAACAAGTCAACCGGAACGTTAACATGTATCATGGTACTGACTGGTTTAATGTTTACCGGTATTTCAGCAAGGAACACCTTTGGCCAAGGGGCTATCCTCTTGAACGTGTAATGGAACCAGTGCCACCGCCGGAATATTTTCATGAAGAACCTGCCTTGTGTCCTATACATCAGGGCATGGCCGACGGAGCGCCGGATGTTGATGCAATTTTCAGGTTAACCAGGCCGGAACAGGTGGTGTTTGGCCATCATCCTGACGTGGCGCCGGGAAACAATGTATGGTGCCCGTTTAACAGCCAGAATACTGTTTGGTATAAGCAGGCGTTCATGCTGATGTACCTCCCTTCTACCTGTAGTTTCCGGATGACGGATATCTGGCGTAGTTTTATTGCCCAGCGCATCGCATGGACTTGCGGTTGGAATATTCTGTTCCGTGAAAGCACGGTTATCCAGCAACGAAATCCTCATGCACTCATGCACGATTTCAAGGATGAAATCCCCGGATATTTAAACAATTTTCAGATTGCAGAATCGCTGTCAGCGTTGAAGCTGGATCCCGGAACACCATCCATGGCGTCGAACATGCTGAAATGTTATGAAGTTTTCGTTTCCATGGGGTTGATGCTGCCGTTGGAACTACAAATGGTTTCGGACTGGATTGCTGATGTATCCGATGAACTATTTTAGATATAAAAAATGACCGGATCGCTGAATAAATATTTCTCTCATCTCGAATCCATCGTTAAAAATCTCCCTCACAAACCGGGAGTTTACCAGTATTTCGATGAGAAAAACAAGATCATTTATGTTGGCAAAGCCAAGGACCTGAAGAAAAGGGTGAGTTCCTATTTTGCGAAAATCAACGCCATCAGCGGGAAAGTACAGATGCTGGTACGCAAAATTGCCGACATCAAATATATTGTGGTCGAAACTGAACAGGATGCCTTGCTGCTCGAAAACAACCTCATCAAAAAGTATCAGCCGCATTACAATGTGGCACTCAAGGATGATAAGACCTTTCCATGGATTTGCATCAAAAATGAACCATTCCCGCGAATTTTTCCTACCCGTCATGTCATCCGTGACGGATCAACCTATTTCGGGCCCTATGCTAATGTAAGGCTCATGCATACCCTGCTGGAATTGAGCCGCCAGCTGTACCCTTTGCGCAATTGCTCACTGG
>JBAXFM010000455.1:0-3287 GCA_037139855.1 Bacteroidota bacterium | reverse complement strand
TCAGTCTTGTGTTTGCCAAGTTTTTCAAGTAGCTCTTCTCGTTTTTCAAAGTGTCCGGATAAATACAAAGTGATTGCAGCCGCTCTTGGTGAAAATCCGACAAGAGGACTATCACCTTCGTGTCCACTGTCATATTTGTAATGGTAGCTTCCAAAACCAACAATGCTTGGTCCCCACATTTTGGGGTCAAGTTCTGTTTGCTGTTTTATTAGTTCAATAAGACTAAAACTATCTTTACGTTTGGTTGCGTCTTTTACTTTGTTAATAAAGTCAGTGACGCTAATGTTTGTTTGTGTCGTTTTATTTTTTTCCATTGCTTTCCTTGTTAAATTTTAAATAACTGTTGTTTAGTTTTCAGTTCAGGGCTCGTCCAAAATGCTCACCGCTAATGCCTGACCGGCAAAGGCAGCAAAGGCAGAGCCTTTGATAAGCAACTTTGCATTAGCATTGTTGAGGTTTGTACATGGTATAATCTGATGAAAGCGGCGGAGTTTTAAGGTTCCATGGTTTTTCCTTTGTTCCTGATTCTTTTTCCATTGCTTCGCATTTTTGGATTATAAAAATAAAGAAGATTGATTGGGTTTATCATTGAGAAAGGTTTCCTTGCAATTTACTTTTTTTAAAAACCTGACTCAACAAAATTCCGAAAAATATCAGCACGAGCCAATCGATGGCAATTACAGTAACCTCAAACCGGTATTCAAGGTTTGTTCCGTAAATCGATGTCATTAAAATAAAAGAGCCGAAAGCCAGGATAAAGCCCATGAGGAGGATCCACCTGATTGCACGTTCAAGGCTGTTGGCACCAGTAAAAACGAAAGATGTAAAAAGATACGCTGCAGCCAAAGTTAAATATCCTGCATCTTCAAGTGCAATAAATATTCCATGTGGATTAAATTGGGTGAGCAAGGCAATACCTTCGGTTTCTCCCCTCACCAGGCTGGGCTGTATGACCGATACCTGAATAAAGTAATCCACGAACAACAGGGTTGAGGAAATGAGGGTAAAGCACAATGCAGTCAAGCTGAATACTTTCTTCTCTGCCTGGGCATAATAATGAATGCAAACCATCAGAAAAACAACAAGTAAAGTAAGCATCATTGCAGGGTACATCCAGATATAATCTCTGGGGAACCTGGAAATGATGTTGATAAACGGGTATTCAATACAGGAACCCTTGCATAACGGACCCGATATCGGGGGCGTACAAATTGCTATTCCAAAGGTAATGGCGGTCAATATGGCAGTAATGATGGCTGAATAAAACCCTGACCTGTATGTATTTGCTTTATTGTTCATTGTAAAGAGTATTTATATAAAATGTAATTGCGGTCTTCATCCCGCGAGAGATTAAGCAACGAAATTAATACCGGCTCAGATGCCGGTGCTTAAAAATAATGGCACCAACGAGAAAATAGATGATCGTTATATGATGATGGCACTAATTTCAGGGAGAATGCTCGTCAGATTCATTTTTATGAATACCGCGTCACATTTAAAGCGTTTTTCTGTAGCTCCAAAATGATATCGACCGATCCTTCATAAAAAACTCTAATATTACCAAAATAAAGTTAAATCTGTGTTAAAATAAAGTTAAAACAATTGGAAATTATAAAAGATATGATTAAGTGACAATTTGTAATAAATTTGTCTGTAAAAAAACAATATTTAAAAATGAATACAATTGAAAAAACCGAAGAACCTGTTCAACAAAAGCCCTTGCGACTTTGGCCAGGCGTGATCATCGTCATATTGCAATGGCTGGTCAGGTTTGGTATCCCCAGTGTTGTACACAGTGGTATTGCCACGCAAACCGGGGTGTTTGGCGGACTTCTCGGCGGGGTGGCAATCTTTCTATGGTGGGCTTTCTTCAGCCGGGCACCCCGGTTCGAGCGCTGGGGCGCCATCGTGCTGATGATCGTCTCACTGGTGGCAACCTCCTATATTCTACACAAATCAATTGCAACAGCCATGATGGGATTGATGTTCGCTGTATATTCCATTCCGGTATTATGCCTTGCATTTGTTTTATGGGCAGTTGTCAGTAAACACCTCACTGTCAAACTCCGGCGCATCACGATGGTTTGGACCATTCTGCTTGCCACAGGATTCTGGGCGTTGCTCCGTACAGATGGAATGGATGGTGAAGCACATCAGGACATTGCCTGGAGATGGGCGAGGACATCTGAAGAGCGTTTACTGGCCCAAAACGACAGCACGAGGATGTCCACGACATTTGATTCGGCAGCAATGGCTGAAGAGTCAGAATGGCCGGGCTTTCGGGGATTTCACAGGGATGGCATCCTCCATGGTGTACGGATCGAAACCGATTGGGGAAAAACCCCTCCGGTTGAGATGTGGCGCCGGCCGGTCGGACCAGGATGCTCCTCCTTTGCAGTCCATGGCTCTTTACTATTCACCCAGGAACAGCGCGGCGAATATGAAATGGTTACCTGCTATAACCTGAACACCGGCAAACCGGTTTGGAGTCATCGCGATTCGGCCCGTTTCTGGGACTCACACGCAGGCGCAGGTCCCCGGTCGACACCTACACTCAGCAAAGGACGTGTATATACCCTGGGAGCGACGGGGATCCTGAACATTCTCGATGAACGTGACGGCAAGGTTGTGTGGTCGCGCAACGCGGCAAATGACACTAAAGTAAAGATACCAGGTTGGGGATATACGGGTTCACCTTTGGTGGTTGACAGCGTCGTCATAGTGGCTGTTGCAGGCAAACTCGTTGCTTATGACCTTGTTACCGGCCATCAGCGCTGGTCAGGCCCTGATGGCGGAGACAGCTACAGCTCTCCTCATTTAATGACCATTGATGGCATAAGGCAGGTTTTATTTATGAGCAAAGAGGGTGCGACCAGCTTTGCACCGGCCAATGGGAAGATCCTTTGGAAGTATCCATGTTTAGGCGAACCAATTGTTCAGCCGGCACAAGTTGCCGAAAACGATATCCTTATCCCCACAGGCGATTATCAAAAAATGTTGCAGCGAGTCGTAATCGAACATGGAGCCACCGGATGGACCATTAAAGAGCGTTGGACTTCTGACAAATTAATTCCCAACTTTAACGACATCATTGTTCACAAAGGATATGTTTATGGTTTTGATGGCCCCAGCCTCGCTTGCATCGATATCCAAAACGGAAACCGCAAATGGAAAGGTGGACGGTATGGTGGGCAGATTATTTTACTCGCTGATCAGGATTTGCTGTTAGTGCTGTCGGAAAAAGGGGAACTGGTATTGGTAAAGGCGACCGCTGAACAATTCAAAGA
>JBAXFM010000454.1:0-3287 GCA_037139855.1 Bacteroidota bacterium | reverse complement strand
GCCGGATTCCCGGTCGCACAAGTGTTACTTGAACTCAGACTGCAGGTGATGCAGTCGCCATTGACGGGGACATAGGTAAAAGTGCTGGTACTGGCCCCGGTAAGGATGCTGTTCACATACCATTGATAAAGCGGGAAACCTCCCGGGTTGAACGGGAAAGCCGTAAAAGTTACGGAGGTTCCGGCGCAGACCGGATTCTCTGATGCGGTGATGGTGACGGAAACAGGTAAGTTCTGGTTCACGGTCATGCATACCTGGTTTGAGGTGGCCGGGCTGCCGGATGCGCAGGATGAATTGGTGGAATAAACGCATACGACGCAATCGCCATTCAACGGAACATACGTATAAGTCGAATTGGTGGCGCCGGACACGGTTATCCCATTGACTTTCCAGGTATAGGCAGTGGTGCCGCCGACGGGCTGTGCAACGGCTGAAAATGTGACCTGGGTTCCTGCACATACCGGGTTTGCCGAAGCGGAGATCGTTACACTGACCGGCACAGCAGTCTGGACGAACAACTGTACTGTGTCATACCCGATGCAGTTGCCCAGCCCGGTTACCGCTACCGTATAGATTCCGGCGATGCCTGTGGTATAGGTCTGGCCGGTACCGATGTTTGGCTGGCCGGTAGTCAGATTGGCCCACTGGTAAGTGCACCCGTTACATGCTCCTGCATTGAAGGTAACACTCTGGCCCTGGCAGATCGTTTGATCAGGTCCCAGGGTAACAACAGGAGGAGTAGTAACTGTTACAGGAAACGGCGGGGTGTTCACCCCGGTGCAGTAGGAATTATATGCGTTCGCCCGAATGGTTCCTGATACCGAAGTTCCGGTAAAAGTAACTGTAATGGTGTTGGTGTTGTTTCCTGATGTCACAACGACCCCGGCAGGAAGGATCCAGTTGTAGCCTGTTGCACCCGGAACGGCCGAAACGGAATACACTTTTCCGGCAGCTCCCCGGCAAACGATGGATGGGCCCGTTACTGCTCCGGGAGACGGAAGACAGATGCATCCGGAATTGGACATTACGGTCGTCAATCCCAGGGAATTCGTGCCGGCGATCGGTTCAGTCATTGAACTCCAGCCACAGCCGCTGCCGGAAATGTTGGGATTTTGAATCACCGACAGAAAAGAGATGCCCATCTCCTCCGAGCAATAGATCTTATCGTTCGGGCCCAGCTGGAGTGCGTTGTATTTATACCGGTTATTGTAAACGTTGTTGCCCGACGCGACCGTGTAAGGACTTGACAAAGTTCCCCCGCTGATATCGTATTGGTATATTTTCCTGACAGTGGTTCCCGATTGCGCAAATCCCTCAGACGCATAAAGTCTGTTGCCGAGGGGGGAGAGTTCGCAACCATACAGGTTCCCGTTTGAAGGATTGACCGTGGTGGTTGCAATAGCGGTGAGGTTACCCGTGGAGAGATCAAAATTGAAAAGGTCAATAATTTTTGAGCCCGCCAGCACAAGCGCAAGCTTCTGCCCGGCCTTGGAGAATTTCATCTGCCCCTGGCCATTGTAATAGGGGGTGCTCAGGTCCTGGTGGTTGGAGCCAATCGACTGGGTTTGCTGCACCGAACTAAGCGCTGCCTGGGCCTGGGCCGTTGTAGTCACGGTACTGAATCCGGCTGCTGTTATATGATACTTATAGAAGGTGTTTGCTGTGCCTGCTCCCGCAACATAATTGTGGGCAACCACCCAGTATCCTCCGGCTGTATCCGATGTTGCTGCCAGCTTCTCCGAAAAAAAAACGGCTCCTGCCGGCTGCAGGACCGAAAGTGCAGGCGCGCTGACGCTGATAATGTAATTGGGTGATGTGCCTGTTACATTGACCAGGGCCACGCCAAGATCATGGTTTCCGCCAGGTTCAACTCCCTTCGTGGTGAAAATCAGGAACCGCTGGCAGTTTGTGCCCGGTATGGTCACTGCAAGCGCAGCCTGGGTGGATGATGTGCTTCCGAGCAAGTTCGTAAAGACCGGGGTGGAAGAACTGTTGTCCCACACACTCAATCCGTCAGAATAAAAAATGATCACTCCGGCGGTATCCGATGTAACGGTACTTCCTTCGGTAGTGTTCATAAAGGAACCGGTCATTGGAACCGAAGTTCCGTCGGTATTGAACTTTATGCCGGCATCGGTTCCGAAATACCAGGTAAAACTTGACTGACCGAATATCTGAAAGGACATAATCAGGAAAGTCAATACCGTCAGGAACTTTTTGCCTTGTCTGATGCGGTTGTGATGAATCGATTGCAGATGAATCGAAAATGAGAAAAATCGCATAAAACCCTGTTCGATAACCAGTAATACGATATATGGGCGCTTCTGAAAACTACTTTTTATCTGATGCCAGTTTCGGCACAAATGTATAGTATGGTTTGTTAAAAAACAAATTTGACGATGCTGGTGGATAATGCTCTTTATTCGCTCCGTTTGGATGTCTTAAACATGAGTAAGAAGTTAACCTGGGGTTAGAAATAATAAATCAGCTTTACCTCCTTTTATCGTATATTAGATGCTTCTTTCCGATGATACCGGATAACATGACATCTGATTGCTGTCAACTGTAACATTTGGAGCATTATGAAAAAATTATTCATTCTCTTCTTCGGGGTATTTATTTCATTCACCGGGTCATCACAGTCATGCCTTCCCCAGGGAATCACATTTTCCACCCAAGCCCAAATCGACAACTTTCATATAAATTATCCGAATTGTACCCAGATTGACGGACTTGTGCAGATTAGCGGCAGTGATATTCATAACCTGAACGGATTAAATGTTTTAACTTCAATAGGAAATGGACTTTTCATTACCAGTTGCCACAATTTATCAAGCCTGACAGGATTGAATAATATAACTTCCATCGGAATGCTATTGTATTTGAGTGATAACGAATCCCTGACCAACCTGACTGGTCTGGACAACCTGGCATCAGTCATGGACATTCAAATTTTTTGGTGCAGCTCACTCACGAGCCTGACAGGGCTGGGCAGTCTGTCATCCTTCACAGGCAACTTTTACATCTCTAACAACCCCGCTTTAACAAGCCTGACAGGACTGAATGCTCTGACTCACATGGGGGGCAGCCTTTCTATCAGGTCTTGCGGGAAACTTAAAAGTCTGGCAGGGTTGGAATCTCTCACAATAATTGGAAGCGCTGGAGGCAACCTTGATTTATTCGCCAACGATAGCCTTACCGACCTGACGGGATTGAACAACGTGACCTCTATTGGTGTTTTGCTGATAAATTCCAATCCAGCCCTTACCAGCCTGACGGGATTGAAC
>JBAXFM010000453.1:0-3290 GCA_037139855.1 Bacteroidota bacterium | reverse complement strand
AAAAAACCGAACGATGAAAATCAGTGTAATCTTTTATTCAATCCTGATTGCCGGATTGATTGGCATTTCAGGTTGCGGAAATGAAGACAGGGAATTGAAAAAGGACACCAAAGAAATTGCCGACGTGATGTGTAAAACCATGGGAGCCATGACAAAGCTTAAAGCGGTTGACCCTACAGATTCGGCGATGGTGAGCAGGCTACAGGCGGAATACCAGATCATTCAGGCTGACATGGCAAAGCTTTACGAGGAGTTCAGAAAGAAATATGGCGACAAGACTACCTCCAAAGAATTCACCGAAAAATTTCGCAAATATCTGAATGAGTCAATGCTCGATTGCAAAAATCTTTCAAAAGAAGACCGCGAGGCCTTTGAGAAAGGCATGAAATAATCCCTATTTCACCAGTTTGATTTGCAACTCTTTCAGTTGTTCTTCCTTGATGGATGAAGGTGAATCGATCATCACATCGCGACCGGAATTGTTTTTCGGGAATGCGATGTAATCGCGGATAGAGTCCCCGCCGCCAAAAATGGTCGACCAGCGGTCGAAGCCAAATGCGATTCCTCCATGGGGTGGCGCGCCAAATTCAAAAGCATTCATTAAAAATCCAAATTGCTCGGCGGCATCTTCATCTGTAAAGCCCAGCACGGAGAACATTTTCTTCTGTAAATCCTTATTATGGATCCGGATAGAACCTCCGCCGATTTCAGTGCCGTTGATTACGAGATCGTACGCATTGGCGCGAACAGCGCCGGCATCGGTGTCGAGCAATGCAATATCTTCAGGCTTTGGCGAAGTAAACGGATGATGTTTGGCATAGAACCTGCGGGTCTCTTCATCCCATTCCAGGAGCGGGAAATCAACCACCCACAATGGTTTGAAAACCCCTGCCTGCAGGAGGTTCATGCGTTTGCCCATTTCGAGACGGAGTGTTCCCAGGGCAGTGCGTGTTTTTTCTTCCCTTCCGGCCAGGATCAGGATAAGGTCGCCCGGATTGGCATCGAATCTTGAAAGAATGGCCATTAAATCGTCCGGAGAATAAAATTTATCCACCGATGATTTAGCAATACCATCGAGGCCGTACCGGATATACACCAACCCGGAAGCGCCAACCTGTGGTCGTTTCACAAAGTCGGTGAGTTCGTCCAGTTGTTTTCTTGAATATTCGCTACAGCCTTCCGCCTTGATTCCAACCACCAGTTCGGCATCATCAAATACCTTGAAATTCTTTCCTTTTACCTGTTCATTCAATTCGGTGAAAGTCATTCCGAAGCGGATATCGGGTTTGTCGGAACCATAAAGTTTCATGGCCTGATCATAGGACATGCGGGGGAAATCGTCCATATCGAGGTTCAATACCGATTTAAACAGGTGTTTGGCTAAACCTTCAAAGGTATTCAGGATGTCTTCCTGGGTAACGAAGGCCATTTCGCAGTCGATCTGAGTGAATTCAGGCTGGCGGTCGGCACGCAGGTCTTCATCGCGGAAACAGCGTACGATCTGGAAATAGCGGTCGAACCCGGCCACCATCAGCAATTGTTTGAAAGTTTGCGGCGACTGTGGCAGCGCGTAAAACTGCCCGGGGTTCATGCGTGAAGGAACCACGAAATCGCGGGCGCCTTCGGGGGTCGATTTGATCATGTAAGGTGTTTCGATCTCCAGAAATTGCTGGTTGTTCAGGTAATTCCGGGTTTCGATGCCCATCCGGTGGCGCAATTCCAGATTTTTCCGGTTCACACTGCGGCGCAAGTCGAGGTAGCGGTATTTCATGCGCAGTTCCTCGCCGCCATCGGTGTTGTCTTCGATGGTGAAAGGCGGGGTTTTTGAAACATTGAGTACGGTAAAACTGCTTACCAGGATCTCCACATCGCCGGTGGCCATTTTCGGGTTTTTATTGCTGCGTTCGGCCACCTTTCCTTTGGCAGAGATCACGAATTCGCGGCCCAGTTTGCGGGCTTCCATGCACAAGGCGCTGTTTACTTCAAGGTTGAATACGAGCTGGGTGATCCCATAGCGGTCGCGCAGGTCGATGAAGGTGAGACCGCCCATGTCGCGGGAGCGCTGGAGCCAGCCGGATAAGGTTACTTCAAGGCCGGTGTGGGCCATGGTGAGTTCGCCGCAGGTGTGAGTTCGGAGCATATTATGTCAAATTAATTTTGGCAAAGGTAGAAAGAATGTGAGAATGACGAATGACAAATGACGAGTGACGAGTGACGAATAAGGGGAGCTATCGCGTTTTCTGCACACTGAGCGTAGTCGAAGTGTGCAAAAAGTGCTGAAAAAGACTTTTTTGACCGGACTCAGGATTGTTTGATTATTTTTCTGACAATATAAGAGTCACCGCTCAAGAGTTTGAAAAAGTATATTCCGTTTGCCTGATGGCTCAGATCGATGAGGGTTTTTCCGGAAGGAAGGCGTTTTTTCATGACTTCCATGCCATATTGATTGTACACCACCAGGTCCAGATCCGGCAATGGAGTTTCAATGGTGACCGAGCGATTGGTGGGAACCGGATAAATTCTGGCGAAATCTTTGTATTCATCGAGACCGGTGCAGTTTTTACTGCATGCAAATTCCTGGACGGTGAACGTCAGGAAATTGACATTGGTCAATTTAATCCAGCCATACAGGGTGTCATGGGGCCGAACCATTCTGACGGCAAGGTAATTTCCCAGGGTATCATTGATAAAACCATTGTCCTGGCAATCAATAGACATCCCTTCCCAAAAGGTGTAAGTTAAAAACAGATTTGTATTCAGCCATACAAGGTAACTGTTGATGGGCTCATTTTTCGTCAATGATTTTGCCATTTTATCGAGGAAGTAAGTTGAATTTGGAAGAAAACAGGTATCCATGTGACCGAAAGCAACCTGGCTTGTGCTGGTATCGTGGATTTTGATGCTTAATTCGGAATCACCCGCGCCATTGGACCATGATCCATAGGAATAGAGTTCAAAATCGCTTATCCCGTCGCCATTGATATCTATGTCAAACCTGGTTGCAGGAAGCCATGGCAGTTCATGATTATTGGGCCCGGTCATTGTTGTATCGGGATTGAAATCAACATAATAATTGCTTGCAGAATGTTGACCGGCGAGGAAAGATTGTGCATTCACCCCGAGGGTACAAACCATCATCAGCAAAAAGAACGAACACGCGGTCAAGGTGATTTTTTGAAACTTTCTCATTTTATTTTTATTACGCCCTTTCAGGGCTGATGATTTTGTTTCTGACTAATTCCGATGGGCTACACCCATCGTTAACGTATTGCGCCCTTTCAGGGCTGGCG
>JBAXFM010000452.1:0-3297 GCA_037139855.1 Bacteroidota bacterium | reverse complement strand
GTTCACGTACGGTTCTGTGGGAACGCAGGGGTGAAACTCCCCTGCGTGACCCGACCAGGGAGGAAGAACGGAGGGTTATCGCCCGTACCATTCATGACGATCTTGCGCAGCTGTTATCATCATTGAAAATTGAACTATCCTCGTTTAAAGGGAATACAGATAAACTGGATTTCATGGTGCAGGATACCATTGACACCCTGCTGCTCCTCGTCGAACAGTGCATGAACGCAGTTACATCGATTATCACCGAATTACGTCCCATTATTCTGGATCATCTGGGATTAATACCTGCACTGAAAAGGCTATTCTCCGACTTTCAAAAACATACCGGAATTTCTTGTGATCTGCTCATCCGGGAGGATGCAAGAAATAAAAGGAAGGATTTCTTTCAAAGGGACTCCCTTTAAGGGAACAACCATTACCGTTAAAGTGCCAATGACATATGGACCAAAGGATTGATAAAAGCGCTGAAATGATTAAATTTCTTATTGTCGATGACCATTATGTTTTCCGCCAGGGAGTAAAGAAAATTATTTCCGATGCATTTGAGCAGGTGAGTTTCGGTGAGGCAAATGATAGCGCCGATGCGCTGGCAAAATTGAGAAAGGAAGGATGGGATCTGGTAATCCTTGATATCAATCTGCCCGGGAGGTCGGGACTGGATCTCATTTTGGATGCAAAAGCATTTAACATTCCTGTTCCGATCCTGGTGCTAAGCATGTTTAACGAAGATCAAATGGCTTTGCGGGCAATAAAGGCAGGAGCACAAGGATACCTGGCCAAAGCCCTTGCAGCAGAGAACCTGACCGGGGCTATCCTGAGGATCCTGGACGGGAACCAATATATCAGTGAAACTGTTGCAGGGCTGCTGGCTGACGAATACAGAAAAAAAACAAACGGCAATGTGATAAAAGAACTCTCTGACCGTGAATACTTTGTTTTGTTAAGGCTTGCTTCAGGTGAATCGGTTACTGAAATATCACGAACACTGGCGCTTAGCGTAAAAACAATCTCTACCTACAATTCACGCATTTTAAAGAAACTTGGCTTAAAAAACACCATGCAGCTCATGCAGTTTGTAAAGGATAATAAACTCGGAATTGATTGAAAAGTGATAATAAATCAACCTTTGCCTCCCTGCCTTCACGCATAACCCTAAAACCATTTACGACATACAATCTCCAATTTGCAGGACTTGTCCTACAAATTAATTAGCGTTTGTCCTACACACGATTTACCCAACCTTCAGTACCAAAGTGGCTCACATGCGTCTACCTTTACAGAAGCCGGATTGGCTCAACTTTCCAGGTTTAAAATCAATGCTGTGAAAAACACTGAAACCGGAAACCCCGCACATTATCTCGAAAAGCTTTTGGAGCAACGCACCAGGAATCTGCATAAGACCAATGAGCAGTTTGCCTTTTTACTCGAATCGTTGAATATCGTTCCTTATGAGTGCGACAAAGATCAGAGAGACTGTTTGGCTTACATACACAAATCGGTGAAACAGGTAACCGGGTTCAATGCTGAGGAGCTTATCGCTGATCACGACTTATGGTTCTCCAGAATCCATCCTGAGGATGAGCGAATGGTCTCTGGTAAGATTAAACACTGGAAAGCAGGCCAACCCCTTTCCTTTGAATACCGATGGCAGGTCGCCAATGGAAGTTACAAGATTTTTTTTGACTGTTTCAGGCAAATCAACAAGAAAAACGGCACCCCTTCTTACATCCTTGGACTTTTAGAGGATATTACTGAACGGGGGACGAGAGACGAAGAATGAATTTCGAATCAGGAACCTATAACCTTTATTACCTGTAATAGGAAACTAATCTGACTTCAGTGGGATAAAACAAAAATTCCCCGATAAAGATTGATATCGGTTATTGCATAGCAACATAAATAGAGTCATGAAAAAATCCTGAATAATGAAAAATGGTGTTGAAATTTTGCTCATAGAAGATGATCCATCTGACACTTTCCTGATTACCGAATTATTGGGTAGCATTCATGATTTTGAGCATGAAATTACCCATTGCTCAACCCTGCATACGGCAATAGCTGCCCTGAAAGAGCATCGTTTTAATGTGATTCTGTCCGATATGGGATTACCCGACAGTCAAGGCTATTCGACCTTCGAAAGTGTATTTGCTGCCTCCGTCGGAACGCCTTTGATCGTACTCACTCATCTGGAGGATGAAAAAATTGCCATGATGGCGATCGAGCATGATGCACAGGATTATCTTTTCAAAACTGACCTGACCGGCACCATGTTGGTAAAGTCGATCAGGTTTGCCCTGGCCAGGCATTCGCTGAAAGTAGCGCTGAAAGAAAGTGAAACCCGTGCGCGGTCAATTATCAATGCAATTCCTGATATGCTGGTCATCATGAATAGCGAGGGGGTATTTATTGATTACAAAGCTGCCAGCGAAGATATTGCATACCAATCGCAGTCAATCATTGGAAAAAAAAACCGTGACATCACCCCTCCCGAATTTGCCGATCTGCTTCATCAAAAAATAAGATTTACCCTCGATGCCGGACAATTACATACGTTTGAATATCAATTATCATTGCCCTCGGTCGGGATTCGTGAATTTGAGGCACGGATGGGGCCCGGCAACCCGGATGAAGTTATTGCTATTGTCCGCGATGTGACGGAACGAAAAAAAGCAGAGGCGGAAATTATTCTTAAAAACGAACAACTGCTCCAGTCAAATATCGAAAAAGACAAATTCTTTTCCATCGTTGCACACGACCTCCGCAGCCCGTTCAATGCCTTCCTTGGTTTTACAAAAATGTTTGTTGATGAGCTTGACACATTTTCAATAAAAGATCTTCAAAAAATTGCATTGAGTATGCGAAACTCGGCAACCAATCTCTTCGCGTTACTCGAAAACCTGTTGGAGTGGTCGCGCCTGCGCAGAGGGGTTACTGATTTTAAACCTGAAACATTTCTGCTGAAGGACTTTGGGGAGGAAAGCATAATCTCGGTGATGGAGCCGGCTAACAAAAAAGGAATTGAGATCAAATATGAAATCGCTGAAAACATAGCAGTGTATGCCGATCGATATATGTTAGCATCAGTATTACGTAATCTGGTTTCCAATGCCACGAAATTCACCCGCAAGGGAGACATTATCACACTTACAGCAAAGTCTGATTTCGAACATTCAGTCGAAATATCGATCAGCGACACCGGTATCGGAATGAATATAAACATGATCGAAAATCTTTTCCATCTTGATGAGCAAACCAACCGCAAAGGCACCGAAGGTGAACCCAGCACCGGGTTGG
>JBAXFM010000451.1:0-3297 GCA_037139855.1 Bacteroidota bacterium | reverse complement strand
GTCTTGGTACAACTGTTCAGATCAGTAACTGTTACCGTATAAACGCCTGCGGTCAGATTGATAGCCTTGAAGGTGGTTTGTGCCGCTGCATCATTCCATTTATAGGTATAGGTTCCCCATCCGCCACCGGCTGTCACGGTCGCTTCGCCATCACTTCCATTCCAACATGATACTCTTTTGCTTTGATCTGCTATGGCAGTCAGCGCTACCGCCGGTTGTGTGATGGCTACTGTTGTCGCCACCGAACAGGTATTGGCATCGGTTACTGTCACAGCATAGGTGCCAGCCGATAATCCGCTTGCAATTTCCGTGTATTGTGGCGGGGTCGAATTCCACAAGTAGGAATAAGTTGATGAGCCACCGGTAGCGCTCACTTTAACACTACCATTGCTTCCTCCGAAACAACTTACGTTATTCAGCACATTGGTTATAGCTGACACGGGCTCGTTCACGGTCATCTGAGCGACGGCCGATTCGGCCGCACCGGTCCAGTTGGCCATGCAGGTAACGCGGGCCTTGCGCTTGAAATAAGTTGTCGAAGTAAGCGGGTCTGGATTCCAGTCTGTGGAGGTTGCCCCGGGGATGTCACTAAAAACGCTGTTGTCAGGTGAACTTTGCCATTTATATTCCAGGGTGCCGGTTTGTCCGGTAGCATTGGTGCATGTGATTAAAGCCGGATCAAACGGGTTGCAGCCAGCCTGATTTCCCGAGATCGTACCGCCATTGGTCGGGTTGGCGCAGGCAAGTTTTTCAAATGCGCCCATCGTAGGAGTATCCTCCCTGGTCGTTCCAGCATAATCGGTTTTCGGGAAACCTTCAGAACCTGTTCCGTTCAGTGTTGCAGTGGGGATATAATTGGCTGCAACCGTCCCGCCCGCATTCAGAAAGTTGGGGCTGGTGTTGAGGCTGTAGGTGTCCTGCCCGGTGACGATTGGCAATGTATTGGTAACATTTGTATAAAATCCCAGGGCTCCCCCGGTTCCGGACACGAAATAGTCATTGTAATTGCAGGTAAATGATGGTCTGGTATAGTATTCAAAGAAGGCTGCAAAATGCAAATCGCTGCCAGATGCGGTTGAACGGGCATTGTGAAAAATATTATCTTCATATTCGACATAACCAAAAAATCCGCCACTGTATAATGCATAGGATGAATTCGTTGCACCTGCATCAAGACTTCCCCCGATATACACCGTATTAAAAATGAAGTAGAGATAGTCGGTGTTATTCCCATCTTCAAAAATGCCATAAATATCCGTTGCAGAGTTACCGCCCAAACTGATGACATTGTTGTAACAGCTTGCTGTACCCTGCTCGATTTTAATACCATACAGGCTTGCAGTTGTGCTGAATTGACCTGTCACCGATAAGCTGTGAATAAAGTTTTTTGAAATAAGGTTAGAACCAAAGGTTCCTCCCAAGTAATAAATCCCGATCACACAACCTGCAAAAGAGGGATAAGAGTTCGATAAGTTATAAATAGTGTTCCCTGCAACAATTTGACCAGCAGCGGAACTTTCCTGACAGATTCCAATAATGGAAGGATGGTCATTATCCTGGCCAATGGATGACAGCGTATTCACATTGCCAATCGTCATATCTCTGACAACATTGTTCGTGATGTTATTGGCTCCATTACTTGTCCTGATCCCGATGATACTTCCCTCCATGCCACTGCTGGTACCTGAACTGGTTGTTCCGTTTGTCATGTTTGCAATGGTGTTTCCCGATATGGTGGCATTGCCAACCTCACTGTTGATTCCGTAGACCTCCTGCATCACGTCGGTGGAAGTCGAGGATGCATGAATGCTGTTGGCAATGGTCGTGCTTCCGATCATATTGTTACTGATGGTTTTTGCTCCGCTTCCATAGTTGAGCACACCATAAAAATTATTGGGTTGCGTGGGATCGGCAGCAGTGGTGATGCCAGCAATGGTGTTATGCTGAATATCGATGATTCCCCCGCTCCAACTCATAATTCCGGTAGTTGAAGCCCTGAAGGTGGGGTTTAGGTTTGTTACGGTAATGGATCCTGTTTCCGTTGATGAACCGATTGTATTTCCGGTTGTCGTTCCAATATTTAGGCTTCCCTGATCAATAGATATTCCTACCCACGTGTTACTTGAAGTACTGCCGTAAGCCATATTTTTAATGGTGTTGTTTTGAACTGAGCTGGGGGTTGTAGTGCCAACATTCATGTAAATACCAGTAAAAGTATGGTTAAAAGCAGCGTTTACTGTCATGGCAGTTCCTCCGCAACCGGGTGCATTCCCCCCTATGAAATTGCCTGAAACGGTAAAATTATTTCCTCCTGATCCAATATTGATGGCCGTATAATCAATATAATCTATACCCGGAGCAAATAAAGTTGTTTCATAAAAACTATTTCCTGTGATGTTCCAACCGGACGAATTGTCAATGATAAATATCCCATTCGCTGAGTAAACGGCATTCAAAAAATCATAAATATGATTGTCGCTGATGGTATTCCCGCTATTTTCGCTCCCTGAAATACCGGAAGAAAAAATGGCATTTACAGATCTTTCGGAATTCGTTGCACTGGTAATGTCGTTGCTATTTACCATGTTGCCGTTATTCCCGGTTGCTGTTCCGGTACTGAAAAAAAGTGTTCCTGCCGTTACATCGGTGGAGGAACCCATGATCTTACAATTTGTAACGGTATTGCCTGTTGCATCATTGATAAACCGGATGGTGGATGTTCCGGAAGCTGCTGAAGCGCTGGCATTTATAATGGTAAGGTCTTTCCCGGCATTTAACCCGTTCAGACTGCCGTTTATCGTTACATTGCCGGCTCCGTTCAAATCGATGAGCGGTGCGGCAAGGGTGCCGCTGATGTATAGTCCGGTTATTGTTGGATAAATGTTAACGAACGCATAGTCCGAAGGGGCTGCGCTCGCATTCAGAAAAGCCGTGGCCGATTCGGTGGTATTCCCGATTATTTTAATGGTAATGCCGCCCTGATGCGTACCAGCATTGATGGCATCAAACGCTGATTTTAAATTAACATATAAGGTTGGCCCCAAAGTTCCTGCAGTAGCAGTAACCTCAACTGATGCTGGACCCGTTGTGTTCTGGCTCTTTGGATTATCGGTCGCAATAATTGAATTATATTTTGGATAGTTTGCACCACAAGCATCAATATATTCAAATACCTGGAAAATATAATTCGTATTTTCGCTTAACCCGCTAACCGTAACGTTGGTGCCTGTGCCATTATAAACGCAATACCAACCGGTTAATCCAATTTGTGTACCATTGCCAAAAGTTGGATCTGCG
>JBAXFM010000450.1:0-3317 GCA_037139855.1 Bacteroidota bacterium | reverse complement strand
GGCTTTAGCCCCATTAGAATTTTAATCTTATGAGAGTTTTGTTTTTTATCATCACCATGTTTCTATTCCGGTGCATGTTGCCAGCTCAGGAAATCAGTGTGCCAAATTCATTGAAACAACTTATTGATCAGTCATTTCAGAAATATCCCCGGATGGCGGAAATGAGCGAGATGGTAAAGATGAGCGAAGTAAGGGTCAGCCTTGGCAAAGCCGGTTATCTGCCTGTTGCCGGTGGTGATCTTTCGTATCGCCATCAGTACCCGACCCCGGTGATCCCTTTTCCGACCGGCCAGGGTCAGGTACAGGAAGTGAGAATACAGCCGGCGGAGAATTACAATGCCTCTGTGAGTCTGGCCCAGCCGCTGGTGGATATGCGAACACCTGTCAATGTGCATAAAGCCAAAAGTGACCTCGAAACCTCCAAAGATAATTTTGAAAGTTTTAAAATTCAACTTTCATACCAGGTTGCCCAGGTTTATTATTCCATTATTTTCCTCAACAAAAGCCTGGTTGTTCAGCGGGAGCAGATCAGTTTGTTGCAGTCAACGCTGAATCAGATCAGCGTAAAGGTGAAAAACGGCGATGCACTCACGTATGATTTGGTTTCCACCCAGGTTAAATATACCAATGCCGAGAACTTCTATACCGACCTGATGACCCAGCTCAGCAAGCAGTACAACATGCTGGGCATGCTTACCGGGAACCAGGGAAATGGTTATCTGAATGATACCGTCGTCGATCAATCTACCTTTCAAATCGCTACCGATTCCATCTTCAGCAAGGCGTTGCAAAACAATCCGGAACTCCGGGTGGCCGATGATAAAATCAAATCGGCCGGTTGGGATATCGTGTCAGCCAACCGCAACCGTTTGCCAACCATGAATCTTCTGGCCGGCGTGGGTTTTAAAAACGGTTTCATGCCCTCCATTGATGCTTTCACCTTTAACTATTTTATTGGAGCCGGGATATCGGTCCCGATCCTTGCCGCCTCCCGGCCTGGTTTGCAGAAAAAACTGGCGACCATCAACCTCAACGCAACGAAACTGTCCATGGAAACGCAGAAAGTCAATCTGAACAAGGATTTATTGAACTCGCTCGATGATATTCAGAAGAACCGGAAAAAACTCGCCAGCGCCGACACCCTGATCAAACAGGCGCAACTGGCCCAGGACCTTGCCACCGACCGCTATAAATACGGGGTTATTACCAACCTCGACTTGCTTACTTCGCTGACGAATTTCAAGGATGCCCAGCTCAGCCGTCTCCAGTTTGAGTATAACCTGCTTTTATCAAGGATGGAACTTTGCCGGCTTGCCGGAGTCAGGTGGTGGTAACAGACGTAACAAAGTGCCTTCCGGCAATTCATAAAGTTACAAGGAGTGATTCCGCACATCTCTCATTTTTACCAGGGAATTAACTTGTATTTCTCAATAAACTATCTCGCAAAGCCGCAAAGTCGCAGAGAAATTGTAGTGGGAGCAAACTAATAAATACAAAATTTTTTTCAACAAGTGTTTTCCTGGTGTTAAAATAGTTCAACCGGTGAATGATCCCATTTAACAAAATTTAACTATAATCATTCTAAATAAAAAGCGTTTTAGCTTTACATTTGTTTTTTGTAAAAAGCCGGATTTCGAACAGAACCGTTCGATCAAAATGTAACTGTTTTATGCCGGCACCCTTAATATCCCAATATCCTATGAAATTTCAGCATCTTCGTAACAGTCTCATCTTATCCGTGATCATGATGGTAAACAATTCCTTTGCACAATCAAACGGCATGACGCCCGGAATCAGGGAAGAAAACATCAGCTACCAGTCCGATGGTATGGCACTATCCGGGTTTGTTGCGTTTGATGAAAACGTGAAAGGAACCCGGCCGGTTGTTTTGATTGTTCATGAATGGTGGGGGCTGAATGATTATTCGAAAGCAAGGGCCCGGCAACTCGCAGAACTGGGATATCTGGCCATGGCGGTTGACATGTTCGGCCAGGGTAAAATCGCGGCCAATCCGAAGGAGGCCCAGGAGTTGACCAAACCATTTTATACGGATCCGAAGCTGGGAAAAAGCCGGCTGGATGCGGCGATAAAGAAAATAAAGGAAAATCCCCGGGCTGATAAGGCAAAAATAGCAGCCATCGGCTATTGTTTTGGCGGTTCCGTGGTTTTGAATGCGGCCAAACTGGGCGCCGGACTCAAAGGAGTGGTATGTTTCCACGGCGGTCTTGCCGGGGTGGCTGCCGATCAGAAATTATTGAAAGCGAAGATCCTTGTTTGCAATGGCGCCAGCGATAAATTTGTTTCGCAGCAGGATGTTAACGCGTTTAAACGACAGATGGATTCCATTGGGGCAGTTTATACCTTTAAAAGTTATGCAAATGCAACCCATGCCTTCACCAATCCCGATGCAACACGGCTGGGAAAGGAGTTCAATTTACCCATTGAATACAATGCGGAGGCTGATCATGATTCATGGAATGATATGAAAACCTTTTTATCAGGGATCTTTGCAAAATAGCAATGTTTAATGTCCTTTTCATTTTTTGCCTTCTTCTCCTTGCCGAATCTTCCTGCATTCCCAGTGTACATGCACAGAAAATGCAAGCCCCTGTCATCCCGGAGCTGCAACTGAATTTTAATACCTATACCAAAAATGATGGATTGCCATCCAACAATGTCTATGGCTTTTTCCAGGACAGCAAACATTTTATCTGGATCCGCACCGGGAACGGGTTAAGTCGCTACGATGGCATTGAATTTCAGAATTTCTTTTTTACTTCAAAAGACAGCAATTCCATTGCCGGCAACGATGTCCGTTCCATGTGCGAATTGCCGGGTGACCTGATCTTTATCGGCACCACCAACGGACTATGCATCTACAATAACAGGCTCAATAAATTTGAAAACCGGAGAATTGCCGATAAGACCATTAAACCTGGCAGCAATGTGGTTATTTCCAGTTTATCTGTTGACCGGAAAAAAAATTTATGGATAAATTTCAACGGGGAGCTGGATGTGTATGATTCACTTTTCAGATTTAAATTCCGGTTTACTGATAAAGAACAAGGGAAAATGCTGAAAGGTATTATTACCAGCCAACCAACCTTTTCATTTGACAATAAAGAAGGTATGTGGCTGGTGAACGATAATTTCGGATTGGTGCGTATCGATGCTGCCACCGCCAGGGTGACCTGTTATAAAAACAGTACTGATACCGCTTACCGGAATGAGTTCAACATTGGTTATTTCCTTGATAAAAGCAAATCTATACTTTGGTACTCCCCCTGGGGAATGGGCCTTTACCGGTATGATTTGAA
>JBAXFM010000449.1:0-3322 GCA_037139855.1 Bacteroidota bacterium | reverse complement strand
TGCTTTTCAGGAAAATTATTCGGGTGGAGTTACAGATGGAATCATCATAAAATTTGATTCTTCAGGAAATCGCATATGGGGAACATATTATGGAGGAGAAGGGCATGATTATTTGTATAGTTCAGCGTGTTTACAACCTTTTTTGTATGTCTCAGGAAATGGTAATTCAGCTAATGGCATTTCGACCCCAGGTTCATATCAGGCATTATTAGGCGGGAGTGATGATGGTTATTTAATAAAATTCAATATTTGTCCGGTACCGGAAAATTCAGGTCCAATTTCAGGTAACAATTCCATTTGTGTACCTGGCACAGGATTCATTTATTCAATCCCTGCTATTCCATCAGCAACAGGTTACCATTGGACGGTTCCATCAGGTGCAACAATAATATCCGGTAATAATTCAAATTCAATTACAGTTGATTTTTCTCCATCTGCCGTTAGTGGAAATATATCAGTGTACGGAACAAATTACTGTGGAAGTGGAGATAGTTCTTTTATCCCTGTCACCATCATCCCGGCAGAAATCATCAATGTCAGCATTTCTGCCTCCAATAATAACGTTTGCGCAGGAACTTCTATCACTTTTACTGCCACTCCTACAAACCCAGGAACATCGCCTGTTTATCAGTGGAAAGTCAATGGGATAAATTCAGGCACGAATTCAACATCATTCATTTACACACCATTGAATAATGATGTGGTGACCTGCGAGCTTACATCTTCGCTGACTGTTTGCATTTCAAACAACCCGGCCACTTCCAACTCCATTTCGATGGTTGTGAACCCAGTGTTGCCGGTTACTGTCGGAGTTTCGGCTTCGGCAAATCCGGTGTGTTCGGGAACCACGGTAAACTTCACAGCCATCCCTGTCAATGGAGGATCAACACCGGTTTACCAGTGGAGTGTCAACGGTTTGCCGGTTGGGACAAACAATGCTGTCTATTCCTATGTTCCATTAACCGGGGATGTTGTCACCTGCACGCTGACATCGGATGCATTATGTGCTTCCGGAAGCCCTGCGACTAGCACACCTGTTACAATGACGGTCGACCCCAATATGCCTGTCAGTATTACAATCTCAGCAACCTCCAATCCTTTTTGCCAGGGATCAACCGTCCTTTTCAATGCAGTGCCCACAAATGGTGGAACAACTCCTGCCTATCAATGGAAAGTAAACGGTATCAATGCCGGCAGCAACAACTCATCCTATTCATATATTCCAAACAATAGTGATGTTGTCTCCTGTGTCCTGAATTCAAATATAGCATGTCCGATAGGCAATCCGGCCAATTCAAACGCAATAACGATGATTCAGAACAACACTGTTCCAGTCAGCGTTTCAATTGCAGCTTCATCAAACCCTGTCTGCACCGGGACATCAGTCACCTTCACCGCAATGCCGATCAATGGCGGCGTTGGACCGGTCTATCAATGGAAAGTGAATGGGATCAATTGCGGGACAAACAGTACAACATTTACGTATGTACCGGTCAATGGTGATGTCATCACCTGTACGCTCATGTCGAATGCCGCATGTGCGAGCGGAAACCCGGCAACATCCAATTCTGTGACAATGACCGTTAACCCAAACCTGCCGGTCAGTATCTCCGTGTCCGCATCGGCCAACCCGATTTGTGCAGGAACGACAGTGATTTTCACGGCAGCGGCAACAAATGGGGGAAGTACCCCGGTTTACCAGTGGAAGGTCAATGGGGTGAATGCAGGCAGTAATTTATCAACGTTCACCTATGTGCCAGTTGCCGGAGACCAGGTTTCCTGTATCATGACTTCAAATGCTACCTGTCCGACAGGAAATCCTGCAACATCCAATGTGGTTTTGATGACGGTCAATCCCAATTTGCCGGTCAGCGCTACCATTGCAGCTTCGGCCAATCCAATCTGTTCAGGATTTGCAGTAACTTTCACGGCCATTCCCGCCAATGGAGGTACAACGCCGGTTTACCAATGGAAAGTCAACGGGGTAAATGCCGGCACCAACTCTTCAATCTATACCTACAATCCCACCTACGGCGACCAGGTGCTATGCATCCTGACCTCGAACATCGTATGTCCTAATGGTAATCCTGCCATCTCTAATACTATCACAATGAATGTCAATTCACCACCAATTGTGAGCTTAACATCATGCTTCGACACCATCACAACGGTCGGGGCCAAACCTTTCAGGCTGAAAGGCGGGATCCCGCTGGGCGGAACCTATTCGGGTCCCGGGGTGAATGGAATGACCGGGATTTTCACGCCATCCGTGGCCGGAACGGGATTGAAAACCATCTCGTACACCTACACCAATGTGGCTTCCTGCAGCGCTGGCAAGTCCAAGACCATCCTGGTGCAACCCAACCCGGTGTTCACCTGCGGAAACAGCTTCAGCGATATACGCGACGGCAAATCCTACCCGACCGTTCAGATCGGCACCCAGTGCTGGATGGCGGCCAACCTGAACCGGGGAACGCAGATCACCTCATCACAGGTTCAGTTTGACAACTGCACGGATGAAAAGTACTGTTTCGGCAACGACGCAGCAAAATGCTCGAAGTACGGTGGATTGTACCAGTGGGACGAGATGATGCGCTACGACGATACTCCGGCAGGGCAGGGATTATGCCCTCCCGGCTGGCATATCCCGACAGATAACGATTGGACTATGCTGTTTAACTTCTATAATGGAAACGGATTTGCAGGCAAGCCCCTTCAGGACACGATCATCTCGGGGTTCAGAGCCATGACCGGAGGAGTCTTCTATCTAAACTCGAGCTGGAGTTTTGCAGACTTTGCCGTACTCTTCTGGACATCCTCATCTTGGGGAAGCTATAAAGCGCTGTCGCATGGAATGAATACGATTAACTTTTCTGTTTCCTTATATCCATCATCAAGGGCGAATGCGTTTCCCGTGAGGTGTTTGCGGGACTAATTAGCCATAATAAGAAACATTGATTTGCAAAAATTGAATGAGAATTAAATTCATCACCGGCCTGTTTTTTTTGTTACCATTTCTTGGGTTTTCCCAGGGGGAATTCAATAAATGGTATTTTGGGTACTTTGCCGGGATTAACTTTAATACAACGCCGCCATCAACGTTACCTGCCAGTGCGATGAACACAATCCATGCGTCGGTAAGTGTTGCAGATTCGCTCGGGAATTTATTGTTTTATTCTCAAGGGTTGAGTGTTTATAACCGAAATCATCAGATAATGCCAAACGGCAATGGGCTATTAGGCGACCAAAATGTGCAGGGGGTTTTCTCAGTTAAAAAACCGGGTGAAAACAACCTTTATTATTTATTTACCATTAATAATAC
>JBAXFM010000448.1:0-3335 GCA_037139855.1 Bacteroidota bacterium | reverse complement strand
CAAGCTGACAACCGGCAAACGGATAATCTGGTCCTATTTCCCAACCCGGCAACCAATGAGTTTATCGTAACGATCCCAACCGAACTTCTGAATGAAAAGCAACTAACCCTGCGTTTATATAATTCCCTGGGGGAATTGATTCACAACGAACCGGTAATAACCGGAGGGGGCAAGATCACCATGACCGTCGGGGGCTATGCAAAGGGGTTGTACCAGGTGAACCTGGGAAATGGGAAGAAGTGGTGTGCGGGGAAGGTGGTAATAGAATAGTGTTTTTTAGCAGGCCGTTTATCAACGGATCCTCACTGACTGTTTATGAACATGATGCCAAATATGCACAGTAAATGTTTTGACTCATATAAAACCGTACATTTGATAAAACTGCAAGGTATTGGAATTATTTTTTCAAGGCACTAATCTTAAACGCATGAAATATCTTACCATCTTGCTGGTTGTTATTCTGCCAGTTTTTATTTATGGTCAGGACTTCCAGTTTGTATGTTCACCCGGGACAACCTATTATAAGTCCCCCGTGAATAGTCTGAAAGCATTCAGGAGAGATTCTGTGGTTACGTCAGGGGTAAATGATACCACCTTTTATTCTTACCGTACAATTCTCAATGTTGATGGAAACCCGTGTAAGGATACGATTGGGGGTTCGGTGTTAGGCCGAAAGATATTCAAGAGGCATGACGGCTGGTTTCATTTTTTCAACAGGGCAAATGATACTATTTTTCTCAATAGCCAGGGGGTTGTTGGCACAACATGGAAATTTTGCAATTTGCCAAACAGTTGTTACCTGCAGGCAGAAATAATTTCAATTGGAATGGATTCTGTTCTCGGAATTCCGGACGAGGTTAAAATCATCTCTCTTCAGGCAAAAAACAACATCCATGTAAATATCCCCCATATTTTTAACCAAAAACAGATCAAACTCAGCAAGCATTATGGGTTTTCGCAAATGTTTGATGTCTATCTGATGCCCAATGACACCACTATCTTTAAGCTATGCGGAAAAACTGATTTATCACTTGGCTTTCAGAACCTCAAATGGCAGGAAATATTTAATTATGACCCGGGGGATATTTTTCATTATCGTGGCTCTTTTACCGGGTATGGTAATGGCGGCGGTTGGAGTGAAATTTACAAAGTCCTTTCAAAAACAACCTATGGCAACAATGATTCTGTTGAATATATCATGGAATATTGTAAACGTGAAGTAGTTGGAGGATATCCTCCAACTGTTTATAACACCTGGGATACGATTACTGTACGATATAATTGGGAACAACTTGATCTGAACAATCAATGGGCATTGCGTTTGCCGGAAGAATTCGTACCTTCTGCGGGGTTTGCTGATTTGTATTATCAGAATGTAAATGTATTCAATGGCCGTGAAATGAAAGGGCGCATTCGTAACAGGTATAGTTTTTCTAATTCTGCAAATTGCTGGGCCTGGTTCGGAGGTGGAGGCACGCCATATTACACCTATAATTACACCAAAGGTCTCGGGAATACCTCCTACTCATATTTTGTTATTCCGGAATTAAACCCTGTGTATTCGGATGAAAACTTGGTTTACTTTCAGAAAGGAACTGAGACCTGGGGAACTCCGGTTTCAACAGCCTGCAATATTCTGTTGCCCGTTGATGAAAACACCGTTAAGTCTAACATGAAGGTTCACATCATTCCAAACCCAGTTGTTTCCAGTTCAACAATTACTATAGAAAATTTCGATATTAGTACTCACCCGGTATTGCAAATCATTGATATATACGGCAGAAGCGTTTTTCTTTGTGGGGTTCAATGCAACCAAACAGTTTTTAACCGCAATGACATTCCTGCCGGGTTATATATTTTGCGAATCATGGATCATGATGGAATTGGCTGCTCCTCCAGGATGGTTATAATAAATTAATCAGCGTTTAATGCAACTTACTAAAAAGAAGGGACCTTTTGTCAATGGATCAGCCCTGACAGGTTATGAACCGGATGGCAAAAATATAAAGAATTGATTCGTAATTAGTAAAAATTGGCAACGATGCAAAAGCAATTTCCTGTCTGTAAATCGATAGGGCCGCTCATTCTTCTCATCACTTTGTCCATGCATGTCATAGCCCAGGACGTCACCGTGACCCTCACCGCTAAATTTCAGGGAACGTCGGTTTCGCTGGATTCAATTCTTTTGGAAAACTTGAACAGCCACAGTACCGTGGTGTTGCATAACCTTCCTACGGGCGTTACCACCTATGAGATCAACCTTTCACAGGGCAAGATTGTTTACGGAATGGCGGAGTTGAGCCGGCTGGGATGGGGCTTTTTCCCTTACAGCAACAACCCCGGCACGCTCAGGTTTGTGGCAAAGGTTCCTTCTCCGACGCAGATCGCATTAAAGCTGTTCGATCTTCCCGGCAGGCTGGTTTCAACGGAAATTTTGAATTGTCAGGCAGGGATCTCCCTTATCAGCTTCGGTGCCGGTCGAATTTCTTCCGGCGTTTTGGTGGCAGAGGGGGGCGGCTATCGTCAGGGATTTAAGGTAATGGGTGGAAGTGCCAATTCACAGAACATGGGTAGTGTTGTTGAAACCTTTCCTTCCACCGGTTTTTCCCTGAACCTGTCGTATAAAACCGATTATTCTTCCGGCAGTTTTGTGTTCAACCCCGGCGATACGGTTCGCTTCTCTGTATATCATCAGGTGATTTACCCCGCAACGCTTACCCATGCTCCCTTGCACGGCGATTCCCTGATGGTAAAAGTAACACGACCGTGTCCCGGTGTTCCGGTTGTTACCGATTATGACAGCAATATTTACACAACCGTTCAGATTGGCAACCAGTGCTGGATGCGCGAGAACATGAATGCCACGCACTATTCAGACGGTACTGCCCTTGTTGACGGAACCGGGGCAGGACAAATTAGTGCATACAGCGAAGTCAAATACTGGTTTTACTACGACGACTCCCCCCCCAATGCCCCTGTTTATGGCAGATTGTACACCTGGACCGCTGCTGTGAATTACTACTGGGCGATCACCCTTCCTCAAAAACCACAGGGAATTTGTCCGGTTGGCTGGCACATCCCTGGCGATGATGAATGGAAGACACTGGAGTCTTTTCTGGGAATGGACCCTGCCAGCCTCAACGATTGCAGGTACTACCGGGGATCGGATGAGGGTGGTAAACTCAAAGAAACCGGAACTTCCCATTGGTTTCCAATCAACTTCGGAGCCACCAATGAAAGTGGGTTTATTGCTTTGCCCGGAGGGGAAAGAGATCTTTTTGGTCACTTTTTTGGATTACGAACTTCAGGTTGGTGGTGGACTTCATCCCACTTAT
>JBAXFM010000447.1:0-3351 GCA_037139855.1 Bacteroidota bacterium | reverse complement strand
TTACTCCCCCGCAGCGCTGACCTCTACGACTTATTACCGCCAGGTCCAGAGCTCCATGGGTGGATGCGGATCGCTGAACACCAACGTGCTGAATATTTCCATTAACTCCAATCTCCCTGTTAGCGTTTCAATCGAAGTATCAAATAATCCGGTCTGTAGCGGGACGTCGGTTATATTCTCGGCCACCCCGACTGGTGGAGGGACGGCACCCATGTATCAATGGAAAGTTAATGGATCCAGCATATCCGGGGCTACCAATAACACCTATTCTTTCGTTCCAATAAACGCTGATGCCATCACTTGTCTGTTAACCTCCAATGCAACCTGCGCCACAGGTAGTCCTGCTACTTCAAATACGGTGGCAATGACTGTAAATCCAAACCTGCCTGTGAGTGTGTCTGTTACGCCATCAAATAATCCGGTCTGTAGTGGAACTTCGGTGGCTTTCACAGCGACTCCAACCAATGGAGGACCAATTCCGTTATATCAATGGGACATCAATGGAACAGATATCTTAGGAGCTACCTGTGCCAGTTATACTTACACCAGTATAAATAATGATGTAGTTACCTGCATCCTGACATCCAGCGCTACCTGTGCCATCGGCAGCCCGGCTACCTCCAACCCGGTATCAATGATTGTTAATCCCAATTTGCCTGTTAGCGTATTGATTGTCCCATCAGTAAATCCATGCTGCGCAGGAACTTTGGTTACTTTCTCTGCCATTCCTGTTAATGGGGGCTTAACACCTGTGTATCAATGGAAAGTTAATGGCACCATCATTAGCGGGACTACAAACTCAAGCTATGCTTATGTCCCGTCAAATGATGATGCCATCACTTGCCTTATGACTTCTGATGCCACCTGTTCAACGGGGAGCCCTGCTACCTCAAATACGGTGACAATGACGGTAAATCCAAACCAGCCTGTGAGTGTGTCGATCTCGCCATCAAACAATCCGGTTTGTAGTGGGACTTCGGTTACTTTCACAGCCACTCCGACTGGTGGAGGGACGACACCTACGTATCAATGGAAAGTTAATGGGACCAGTATAACCGGAGCCACAAACTCAAGTTATACATTTATACCATTGGACATGGATGAAATCAATTGTGTGTTAACTTCCAGTGCCATATGTGCCATAAACCCTGCTAGCTCAAACACAGTAACGATGACGGTAAACCCAAACCAGGCGGTGAGCCTGTCAATTTCACCATCTGGTAATCCGGTTTGTGTCGGAACTTCAGTTACCTTCTCGGCAATAGCTACTGGTGGAGGGACGACACCAATATATCAATGGAAAGTAAACGGATCAAATGTTCCCGGCGCTACCAATAACATTTATTCCTATGTCCCAGCAAACATGGATGTGATCACTTGCCTGTTGACCTCTAATGCTAATTGCGCAACAGGAAACCCGGCTACTTCAAACACAGTAACGATGACCGTTAATCCTAATTTACCTGTGAGTGTGTCGATATCGCCATCAGTAAATCCGACATGTAGCGGAACTTCGGTCACTTTCTCAGCAATTCCGGCCAATGGGGGTACAAACCCTACGTATCAATGGAAAGTTAACGGATCCAGCATCACTGGGGCAACAAACTCCAGCTGTTCATATGTCCCATTGAACTCCGATGCCATCACTTGCCTTTTAACCTCCAATGCCATCTGTGCCGAAGGAAACCCGGCCAGCTCAAACACGGTGACGATGACGATAAATCCAAACCTCCCTGTCAGTGTGTCGATTTCGCCCTCAAATAACCCGGTCTGTAGCGGGGCTTCGGTTACTTTCTCGGCAACCCCTGCCAATGGAGGAACGACGCCAACCTATCAGTGGAAAGTTAACGCTGCAAACGTACCAGGAGCTACTAATAGCACATATGATTACGTTCCTTTAAACGCAGATGCTATCCATTGCCTGTTGACCTCTAATGCTGTTTGCGCCGTTGGAAGCCCGGCTACATCAAACACATTATCAATGACCGTTAGTCCCAATTTACCTGTGAGTTTGTCGATTTCGTCATCAGCAAATCCGGTCTGCGCCGGGACTTTGACCACTTTCTCGGCAACTCCTGCCAATGGTGGCACGACCCCGACTTATCAATGGAAAGTCAACGGATCCAGCATATCCGGGGCTACCAATATTACTTATTCTTATGTCCCGTCAAATACGGATGCGATCACTTGCCTTTTTACCTCCAACGCCACTTGTGCCACGGGGAACCCTGCAACCTCAAACATAGTTACAATGACGGTCAATCCAAACCTGCCGGTGAGCGTTTCTATTTTGCCATCAATAAATCCGGTCTGTCAGGGAACTCTGGTTACTTTCACGGCTACTCCTGCCAATGGCGGCATAAATGCAACATATCAATGGATGGTTAATGGTTCAAATATTACCGGAGCTTCCAATAGCACTTATTCATACGTGCCTTTGGCCGATGATGAGATCATTTGTATTTTGGCATCCAATGCCCCCTGTGTCACGGGTAGTCCTGCATGGTCCAATACAGTTACGATGATGGTTAATCCCAATGTGCCGGTTAGTTTGTCTATTGCTGCATCTGCCAACCCGGTACCAAATGGAACTACGGTTACCTTTACTGCAACACCCACCAATGGAGGAATTACTCCATTATATCAGTGGATGGTCAATTCAATGAATGTGGGTTCCGGCAATGTCACATTCTCGTATATCCCATCCCAGGGTGATTCAATTAAATGCAGGTTGCTTTCGTCAAACCTGACCTGTGTGACCGGAAATCCGGCTATTTCTAATACGGTGGTTATGACAGTTAATGGTATAAATTCAACTATTACACTTTCTGGTACCCTCACCGGAACCGAGTGTTATAACGCCACCCAAACAATCAATGTAGCCGGATCCGGAACTGTTTTTATCGTTCAGCCCGGAGGAAATGCAACCATGATAGCCGGACTCAATATTCACTATTTTCCTGGCACAAGGGTTGAATCAGGAGGATATATGCTGGGAAAAATATCCCCGGGTGGCCCATATTGTGGTGAATTAACTCCTTCGATTGCAACTGTTGTAACTGGTGAAGATGATCCTGCATTAATTTCGAAAAAAGTGTTTTTCAAAATCTATCCCAATCCTACCACTGGTATCTTTACTTTGGAATTGAATGGATTTGATAAATCTCAAACTGCTTGTATTGAAATCTATGGCATGCGGGGCGAAAAAATTCAAAGGAAAGAGATTTCCGTAGAACAGAAACAAAAATTTTCACTTTCCGATGAGCCGGTAGGGATCTATTTTATCCGTGTAATCTCTGGAAACAGATCAGAAACAACCAAAATTATTAGGAATCAATAGGAAATCAATAG
>JBAXFM010000446.1:0-3356 GCA_037139855.1 Bacteroidota bacterium | reverse complement strand
CATCCTGGCCAATGATTCCATTCCCGCAGGGACCATCATTAAAATTATCAACATAACAGGACTGGGTCCGGTCCAATGCCAAAAAATACACGATTCGGTCTGGACATGGAAATTTACTTTTAAGGTTCCTTTGTGGGGAGCTGGCGGTGATGTTCATGCAACCTATAAGATTTTCACCATGACCATGGATACCAGTTCGGCTAAAATTCTTTTCCGGATCCATGACAAAAGTTTTGCTTATCTAAACATTAACAATGTGAATGCACGATTTTCATCATCCGGTTCGCATTTTTTTTATGATACTGCACAATTTGAAGTTCCCAAGGGAAGCGGAAAAACCTCTATATTTTCTAATTCATTCTGGATTGGCGGTAAAGATGGCCAGGGGCAGATTCATTTTGCCGGAGAACGTTACCGCCAGGGACCGACCCCCTTGCAGGCAGGAACACAACCCGACTTTTACTCCGGGCCGGTGATGGATTCAACCAAATATTCGCTCTACCAGGATACGATCTGGAATTACATCTGGAATTTAAAGAAAACGGAGATCGATTACCACAAGTCGCATTACATGGATCCCGGATATACGCCTATTCACGATATTCTGACCTGGCCAGGCAATGGTGACACGGGTTCCGGGCAAGCTCATCTCCTTGCTCCTTTTTTCGATGTGAACGGGGATCAACAATATGATCCGTTTGCCGGTGACTATCCCATTATCAGGGGAGACCAGGCACTTTTCTTCATTTTCAACGACGACCGGGGGCCGCATCTGGAATCGGCAGGCGCAAAACTCAGGGTTGAAATTCATGGAATGGCCTACGCCTTCGACATGCCGGAAGATTCAGCCATGAAGAATACAGTGTTTTTGAATTACAAACTGTACAACCGTTCCCAGAATACTTATGACAGCACTTTGCTGGGTATATTTACCGATATTGACCTTGGATATCCAAATGATGATTTCGTTGGTTGTGATGTTGAACGGAACATGTATTTCGGATACAACGGCACACCGGTGGATGGCACCGGCCAGCCGAATGCCTATGGAGCCAATCCTCCGGTCCAGTCTGTAACCTTGCTGGCCGGACCCTATATGGATGCTGATAACCTTGACAATCCGCGCTACAGCAATACCGGGGCCCAGTTGTGTGATTTCAGTGTGAACGGGTTGAACTTCGGGGATTCTATTGTTGATAATGAACGGTATGGGTTGCATGGGTTCGCCTATTTCAACAACAACACCGCAGGTGTTCCCTATTATATGCAAGACCCTGATTACTACTATGATTATTACAAGTTGTTATGCAGTTTATGGAAAGACAGCACCTCCATGATCTACGGAGGAAATGGCAGCTACGCCACCGGTGGATACGGGCCCGCCTGCCGCTTTATGTTCCCGGGCGAATCTGACACGCTCAACTGGGGTGTAGGGTGTACAGTACCAAACGGACCGGTTAACTGGACAGAAGAGACTGCAAAAAACAACCCATCGGATCGTCGCGGTCTCGGTATAACAGGACCAATCACCTTCAAACCCGGAGATGTTCAGGATGTAGATATTGCCTTTTCCTGGGCCAGGGATTACGTGGGACGAAGCCCGTTAAGTTCCCTTGCCAAATTGCGTATTTTGACCGACGAAATCAATAAGGCTTTTGCCACCAACAAACTGTCAAATGGCAATGCATTTTACGGTATCAATGATCAGGTGAATTCATCGGAAGTACCGGTCAGAGTTTATCCGAATCCAGCATCAGAATACCTGAATATTGAGTTTTTGCAAGCAGGTTCACCAGTGAATACCACCATTGATTTTATGACCAGTCAGGGAAATACCATCCGGCAAATAAGCTTACCCGATCACCGGAATTCCGTTCATCTGGATATTTCAGACATCCCTTCAGGGTTTTATTTTGTCAGGTTAACTACAAGCAAATCAATGATGGTGAAAAAAGTGGTTATCATCCATTGATCTAAATTTTTTATCTTTTCCGGGCAACCTTTTGCTAAAAATGAGTTCTAATAGTATAAAACATCCGGTACCGGTTTTATTCACCAAAAATCAATTAACAATAAAGTAAATTTACCATGAAAAAACTACTTCTTCAAATTTTGCTCCTCCTGCTGGTGTTGCCAGCGATATCGCAGAATTTCGTATTCGTCACCGGCACCGTAATTGATACGGCTACCGGCAATCCGATTCCCAACCACGCGGTGACCATTTCTAACGATAGTTCGGGAGGATGGATTTACTATCAAACAACATATACCAATAACAGCGGGTTTTACAGCGACACGATCCCGGTTCCGCTCAACACACAGGGAATCCTGTATGTGCGCACCGCTGACTGCCAGAACTACCTGCACCAGGTGGTGGTCACCTATATGCCTACTGTGCTGAACTTTACGGTGAATTTTGCCATCTGTTATTCAAATTCGCCCTGTGTGGCTAATTTTTCCTACAGCCAATTTGCCAGTAATTCAATCCAGTTCATGGACCTGTCGCAATCGCAGGGAATACCGGTATCCTGGGCATGGGATTTTGGTGACGGAGGCACATCAACGGTTCAAAATCCTATGCATATATTTGGCAGCAGCGGATGGTACAATGTCATGCTTTCCATATACAACCAGTCAGGATGTTCATCATCTGTGATTCATAACGTGTTTGTCAGCGACAGCACCGCCGGGGGATGCCAGGCAGCTTTTATTGCTGTACCTGATTCAGTTAACACTTTTCCCAATACCTTTAATTTTATAGATCAATCATCCGGAAATATTATTTCGTGGCTGTGGAATTTTGGTGATCCTATGAGTGGAGTCATGAATACATCTACGGCACAAAATCCGACACACACTTACAGTACACCGGGCGTCTATACTGCATGTCTGACAATCCATGGGGCTGACAGCACCTGCAATGACATGACCTGCGAAACTTTGGTTGTTGGAACTGCAGCAGGGTGCAACGCAGCCTTCACCTATAGTGTTGATACATTGAATTCCGGGAGCATTGTACAATTTACCGACCTGTCATCAACTACTTCGGGTTACATCACCACCTGGGTTTGGAACTTTGGTGACGGTCTGGTCCAGACCGTGACATTTCCAGGCAACCCGAATGTGACCCATACCTATCTCTCGCCGGGAATTTACAATGTTTGCCTTAAAATCCAAGGATCAGACAGTACCTGCGATGATATGGCCTGTCAATCCATCTACATTGGATTCAACTCAGGATGTAACGCAAACTTCAACCATTCGTATCCCACAAGCTCGTCTTTTCCAATCCAGTTTACCGATCTTTCGCAAGCAAGCGGTGGAGCCCCCATTACATCATGGAACTGGAATTTCGG
>JBAXFM010000445.1:0-3375 GCA_037139855.1 Bacteroidota bacterium | reverse complement strand
TGGGAGAAATAGAAGCCGCCGACCAGAAAAGTTCGCCGTTTTTCTTTTTGTTATGGAACTCGCCACGCCACTCCTTTCCCGATTTGAGGGTTTCCCAAAGGATTCGGTATTCTTCGTTTGGCTGTTCTCCCGAGTTGAGAATACGCGGATTCTGGCCTGCCAACTCTTCCAGGGTGTAACCCGTTAATTCTGTTGCTTTGGGGTTGGCATACTCAAGGTTCCCGTTGAGGTCGGTAATGTAAACCATTACAGGGCTTTGCTGGACGGCTTGCGAAAGTTTTTTTAAAGCCGTTTCATTTGCTTTCCGTTCAGAAATATCGAAGCAATGACCGATGTATCCGACGAATACCCCTGTGCTGTTATAATTTGGAGTGCCCAAATCCAATATCCACCTGTATTCACCGCTTGAATGGCGCAAGCGGTATTCCATTTCGAATGGTTCCTGTTTATCGAATGCTGATATATAGGTTTCAAGGCATTTGTTGAAATCTTCAGGATGAACCCCTTCTGCCCATCCATTACCCAGTTCCTGTTCAAGTGTCCGTCCGGTAAATCTCAGCCATGTTTCATTAAAATAATTGCAAAGCTTATCGGTTCCCGATTTCCAAATCAGGGCAGAACCCGTATTCGCCAGATTCCGGTACTGAACTTCGCTTTCCCGCAATTTTTTCTCATATTCGGACCTTACAATAACTGCTGCGAAATGATCGGCAATAGACTGAATCCTTGTTAAATCGTGATCCGTCATGATATTCCTGCTGCCCAATTCTAAAAAGCCAATAGTTTTTCCATTCGTAATCATGGGCACTGCAACCGCAGATTGATATTCAAGGAGTTTGCACAATGAAGGAAGTATCTTCTTTATCAGGTTCTGAACCAATGAGGGCCAGTTAGTGCCTTTTAAATAGCCGGAAAGTCTGTTAACGATTGCCTGATTGCCTGTTACTAAAAGTCCTTTTCCACTGCGCTCAATCTCAGAGAAAGGATGTTCGCCGTTAATTTTCAGTCTGATCTGCGGTAGTTCTCTGCCGGTTAGCTTTTTAATCTTATGTAAAAGAGCATTGTCAAGTGTATTGCTGTGCATTAAAAACTCCCCGGTGTTTTCGTCGGGTAAATGAATGGTCAGAGAATGACTGTTAAATGATTTTTTCAGCTGATCGGAGATAATATTGAGTATCGAATCCAAATTCGCATCGTGATTTGCGGCATATGTTACGGCATTCATCAACTGCAGGTCGTCGTTACGCCAACGGATCTCTTCAATGGCAGTTTTTTGGTCAGTAATATTCGTATGCGTTCCAACCAGACGGGAAGGCTTTCCATCAGAAGTCCATTCTAAAACCTTGCCCCGGTCCAGTATCCATTTCCACGAACCATCCTTGCAACGGATGCGGCACTCGGCTGCATAAACCGGTGTCTTTTTTTCAAAGTGCTGCTGCAAGTTGAACTTCACTGTTTTTATATCATCAGGGTGAACGCGGCTTTGCCATTCGCTGAGTTTTCCTTCCAGTTCGTCAGGCCCATAGCCAATCATCTCTTTCCAGCGGTTGGAGAAAAAGACTTCACCGGTGAGTAAATTCCATTCCCATATCCCATCGTTGCTCCCCTGGATGGCAAATTGCCAGCGGTCTTCGATATTTTGAAGATCTTTTTCGACTTTACGTTTTTCCAGTATTTTATATAATTCATCGGCAACCGCCTGTATCTGAATCTCATCTAATTCATTGTAGTCGGAGGGTTTATTGCCCACCCCAAAAATCAACCGGACTTTTCCATCATGGACTACAGGAATGCTCATGGTTCTGTCAACAGGAACATGACCTTTCGGCAGCCCTTTATTATTGGGCGATGTGGGATAATCATTGTATATAACGGTTTTTTTTTGCCTTATACAATCGGCCCAGTTTCCTGCTTTATCTAGTGGATAATGATTGTTAAAAACGGAAGTGCAGTTTTTCTTTGCTTCATCATTCCATGTTGTTAGGATGATTTCCTGCTGGTTGTCGCTTACCTGGTGAAAGAAACCAATTTTACTGTCGGTGATTTTAACTGCAATGTCGAGTGTCATATCGTAGAGTTCCTTGTCGGATAAGGCCGGAGCCTTTGCAAATAAACCAAGCAACAACGAGTTCCTTTCAGCTTCTTTACGAAGCCCCAATTCAGCATTTTTGCGTTCGGTAAGGTCAACCGCATTAATGAAGCATTTACTCTCACCTTCGATTGCAATACCCGAAAGATGGACATATACAGGGTGATTGCCGGATGTCGTCAGGGTTACTTCGCAGGATTCCTTTCTGTTGTTTTTAAATGATTTCTGCAAGAAGAGTTTGAAAACCTCGTTGGTCTCATTGGAAACAAAAAAGTGAAAATTTTTGTTTATTAAATGTGAACGTTCCTTCCCAAGCATAAGCGCACCGGCGAGGTTAAGCTCAATAATCTCTCCATTGCGCGATAATGAAAAGTAGCCGGAGGGAGCCAGGTCGTACAATCTGATATACTTGTCGTTGATGGCTTCTGCCTCAGCCTTTGCATTGCAGAGTTCTTCATTCTGCAATTCCAACTCTATCTGGTGCACCTCCATTTCGAAAATATATTTTTGATTTTCGGCTTCTGGTGTTGACACGTTGCATGCAACGTTTGTATGGGTTTTCAGCAACTCCTCCGCCTTTTGACGCAGTGCCGCTTTTTTTGATGTGTTTTCGTGTTTTTCCATATTTGCAGATAAAACCAAAATAATGCAATATATTTCGAAATGTAATCGTTGCTGCTAAGAAATTTCTAACGCAACAGCGCCTGCCTTTGATTATTGAAAGTCAGTTTTACCGTAGCTCCACCGGGTTGGTTATTGCTCACATCGATCTGCCCCCGATGTGCTTCCATAATCAATTTTATCAATGCAAGGTTTAGCCCGGTATTATTGTCTATGTGCCGGTCACCCACGCTAAACAGGCCATACAGCTTATTGAGTGCATAGGGAGAAAAACCTGGCCCGTTGTCAATAAATTCGCAAACAGTACACTCATTATCCGGATATACTTTTACAATGACCACCTCTCCTGGCGATGAATATTTTACGGCGTTATCTATCAGATAATCAAAACAGATATGGAGAAGTTCACTGTTTCCGTGTATCACATTAACCGACAGATCATTTTGGAGCAGTACCTTTATTTTCTTTGATTGGATAACCTTGTGAAACATGCTGTTTGAACGGTTAAAAAGATCAGCAAGCGGAACCTCTTCGATGTTAATCTGCGTGTTGTTTGTGCGCAGTTCTGTGATCAGCAGGGCCTGATAGGAGAATTTCTCGAGCCTTATCACTGATTTGTCAAGGAATTCCAGATACTCCAGCAACTCGGGCGATTGAATCTCAGA
>JBAXFM010000444.1:0-3379 GCA_037139855.1 Bacteroidota bacterium | reverse complement strand
GGCGCCGGAAAGATGTTCAGCTTTTTCGAAACCGCGCCAAGTCTTTACACCGTAAAGCCCGATGGCAATTATTCCATTGATTTCCGTGGAGAGCCTGGTGCGATAACCATACCATTAAATTTTAAAGCAGGCGCCGATGGCAACTACACACTCACAGCCAGTCAGCTTGAATCGTTTACTTCATCCACCACGATTACCCTGGAAGATAAACAGGCAGCCAAAATGCAAAACCTGATGCAAAATCCAACGTACACCTTTTCGTCCAGCACAACTGACAATGCCGCCCGTTTCCTGCTCCATTTTGGCGGCGCTTTCAGCGTGAATGACAATGAAAAGGAACAACTGGTTAAGGTTTATACTTCGGGGAATACGGTTTACATTTCCAACAATTCAGAAAATGTGATAAAAGGCGAAGTTTATGTTTACAACACCATCGGACAAATCCTTGTGCAGCAAAAGCTCACCGGTGAAAACCTGACGAAAATAATCCTGAACGCCGCCGCCGGATACTACCTTGTAAAAGTGGTAACCAACGAACAGTCTTATACTGCAAAGGTATTTGTGAAATAGGGTAGAGATGGAGAATCATTAACTGAAACTAACGACTATTAAACAGCATATCATGAAAAAATTACTTAGAAAACAATTGTTTGCCTTGATCCTTCTTGGTTTCATGGCAATTGCCCAAACCGGCATCTCCCAGGCTCCACCACCACCTCCGGCAGATAAAGGAACCAACAGCAACAAAGCACCCAGCGGCGGTGGCGCCCCCATTGACGGCGGGTTGTTCCTTTCATTAGCCATGGTGGCCGGTTTTGGCGCCTGGAAATTATTGAAAAGGAAAACCATTCGATTTTCTGCTCACTGAGCGAAGCCGAAGTGAGGAGCATATCCGTTACATACAATCACTAAGAAATTATTGAAAAGATGAATACAAAAATAATGAAACCTATTTACATAGCATTGATAATGGTGTTTTTTGCCGGCAGTATATTTGCCCAAAACCAAAATGTGGGCATCAATGACAATGGTTCAAGCCCAAACGCCAGCGCCATGCTCGATGTGAGTTCAACAACGAAGGGGTTTCTTCCTCCAAGAATGACGACTGCCCAGCGAAATACGATTACTTCTCCTGCGGAGGGTTTAGTAATTTACAACACCGAAGAAAAGACACTGAATATTTTTAACGGAACTGCATGGAGTTTGATAAATCCTGTTGTTTGTGGGCAGTCTTTCACCGACTTACGCGATGGCAAAGTTTACCCCACCGTGCAAATTGGCTCGCAGTGTTGGATGACGAAAAACCTGAACATTGGCACGAAAGTAACCGGCTTAACAGAACCGGCAAACAATAGTACGATAGGAAAGTACTGTTTTAACGATGATGAAGCCTATTGTAATATCTATGGAGGTCTTTACAACTGGGCAGAGATGGTACAGTACCTTAATGGAGCAACAAATACAACTTCCTGGAGTCCTGTTCCCACGGGCAATGTTCAGGGAATTTGCCCCACAGGCTGGCATATCCCCACCGATGCCGAGTGGACCACACTGACAACCTATTTGGGAGGAGAAAATGGAGCCGGTGGTAAACTAAAGGAAACAAGTACGACCCACTGGAATTCTCCTAATACCGGGGCCACCAACGAAAGTGGATTCACATCCGTTCCGGCAGGCAACCGCTACTACGATGGTTCTTTCTTCAGCCTTGGCCTCAACGGCTATTGGTGGAGTTCTACTGAAAACGATCCAAGTAATTCTTGGGGCCGGAGCATGTACTTCTATGACAGCGATGTTTCCAGAAACTACTTTGGCAAGTATTATGGGTTTTCTGTTCGTTGCTTGCAAAATTTTTAAAAATATTTGCGTCAGGTTTATGGACCCGGGAATGGGTTACCGGCAGAAATAATAAAAAGAAATATTTGGAATTGAAATTAAAGCGCTAAAAATCATAGAAATATGAAAACGAAAATGATAAAAATTATTTATGCAACAGCAATGATGCTTTTTTTTATCGGCAGTATGTTTGCCCAAAGCGTGGGCATCAACGACAATGGCTCAAGCCCCAACAGTAAGGCCATGCTCGATGTAAGTTCAACTACCAAAGGACTTTTACCTCCGAGAATGACATACGCACAACGGATTGCCATTACCAACCCTCCTTCGGGGCTGATGGTATGGTGCAGCAATTGTGGAACATATGGTGAATTGCAGGTTTATAATGGAACTGCCTGGACAAACCTTATTGGTGGCGCTGCTTCAGGTTTACCCGATGCGCCAACGATAGGTACTGCAACAGGAGGAAATACGCAGGCATTTGTGTCTTTCACGGCGCCTGGTTTCGATGGTAATTCACCAATAATTTCATACACAGCCACTTCATCACCCGGCGGTATTACAGGAACGTTGAACCAGGCCGGAAGCGGAACAATAACCGTAACAGGGCTGTCCAATGGTACAGCTTACACTTTTACCGTTGCCGCTACCAATGCATTAGGTACAGGTGCAGCAAGTTCAGCTTCCAATTCAGTAACGCCTGCAGCATTCGCTATTGGTCAAGCCTACGGAGGTGGAATCATTTTCTATATTGATGGTACAGGACAGCATGGCTTGATTGCTGCAACCAACGACCCTGTAGTAGCTCAAATGGGTTGTGTCCTAACCTCAATTCCGGGAACATCCACCGCCATAGGCACAGGACAAGCCAATACCACACTTTTTGTTAACGGATGTAGTGAGGCAGGCAGGGCGGCGAGAATTTGCAATGATCTTGTTCTGAACGGATACAGCGACTGGTTTTTGCCATCGAAAGATGAGCTTAACTTAATGTACACGCACAAAAATGCAATTGGCGGATTTGTCAGTGATTTCCATTGGAGTTCCTCCGAGTACGATGGAACCCAGGCGTGGAACCAGCACTTCGGCGATGGCTCTCAGGATTTCGCCCCTAAGGACTATCTTCGCTATGTGCGTGCTATCCGGGCGTTTTAACTATTTATCATTTTACAATTTACCATTTGCATAGAACAGCGCACTGATTATTAGCAGATCCCAAATCCGAAATCCGAAATCCTCTGTTCAATATACCTCTAAGGCTTTACCAGGGCTTTAACAGGTAGCTAAGATATATACCCGATGGTCATTCGATATAGGTTTGATACAGGCTGGATATAGGCTGGATATAGGATTGATATAGCATGCATATATAATTGACTCAAGTTTCGGAGTTAAACAAGTGCCATGATTATTCAATATTCATGAGAGCCTTCGTTAGATACGTACCCGGCCACGAAGTGGCTCAATATCAATAACCGTGGGTGAAACCCACGGAAAGCGAATACCAAATAAATCAGCCCTGAAAGGGTTGAATAATCCGGCA
>JBAXFM010000443.1:0-3383 GCA_037139855.1 Bacteroidota bacterium | reverse complement strand
CAGGGCTGGAAGATAAAAAGCCAGTCATTGCCTGCGGGTGCCCAGGGACAAAATACACTTTACATTGCCTTCCTGTTTACCTCAAATTATGGCAATGACTGTTATCTCGACTTTGCTCACATCATTGCAACCAATAATCCTCCACCGGGGATGATCACTGTTGGAACAGGCAGTGTGAGCTGCAACTATCCCTATACGACCTACTGGGGCGGCGGCAGAACACAATTGTTATACACTGCAGCGCAATTAACCGCATCTGGGGCCACCCCGGGAACACTCACCAGCATCGGATTTGACGTGAGTTCCGCTAACACTGTCGTGATGAATCAATTTAATGTCAGGATCGGCAACACAACTTCATCTGCAATTACCGGCTGGGTGACAACAGGCATGCAACTCTGCTATTCCGGTACCTATGCCGTTCCCGGTACCGGCTGGCAGATGATCACACTGCAAACACCCTTTGTGTGGGACGGAAGCAACATCATTGTGGAAATTTGCTACACCAACCCGAGCTTTTCCTATTATTCGTATGTGAATGGCACCACTGCTCCGACGGGCCAATTATTCACCTATTGGATGGATAATGTGACAGGTTGTACTTACACCGGACCAAGCTATACCGGTTACACCGGTTTACCTAACCTTCGGTTTACAGAACAAGCCTTTGCGGGCAACTATTCAAATGTTACCCTGAACGTTGCCATGACCTGTCCGTCAGATAACACCACCAACACGATTTTTATCCTGAAAAACACCTTGTATCCTGAAATCGTTTACCAGGGCACCTTGCTGAATGCTTCAGGGAACCTTGTCTTTCCTGTGGTAGCGAATGGCATTTATACACTGACGGTTATGAAGTTTGGTTATGGTACCTATTCGCAAAACCCGGTACTGATCACCGGCAACACAACCCTGGATGTTGTTTTGTCAGAGGAAAAGTTTCCTCCGTCGAATTTACAGGTCAATGACCAGTCCTTATATGCCACATGGAGTCCGCCCAGGATAGTCGATCCGGTTTTTTCCGAGGACTGGGGAAGTGGCAGTCTGGCCGCCAACGGATGGACCACGTCGGGAGGACTCAACTGGGTGGTATATCCCTACGGCGGTAATGCTGCCCCTTGTGTGAAGTATGACGGATATCCGCAGGACGTGGATTACGACCAGTACCTGACCAGTAAGGATATTGCAGGCTTGCATTCTCCCAGACTAACACTAAGTTTTGACATGTCGAAGTATAATTACGGCCCATCGCTGGGACACACCTTGCAAACCGAATTGTGGAATGGACTGACCTGGGTGGTTCTCCGGACTTTTACCTCCGCTGACCCCAACGGACTTTGGCTCGGTCAGTCGATAGACCTGTCACCCTATACGAATATAAATTTCAGAATCCGTTTCCATGCATCAGGTCCCGCTGATATGGGGTCATTCGCTGTCTGGCCTCTTGATAACACACATATCGAGGCAAGTGATGAAAACAACACGGCGAATCCCTGTCTTACGGGTTACAACTTCTACGTTAACAACGCGCTGTCTGCCTTTACCGAGGATACAACTTACCAGATCCCGGCAATACAACATGTCTACGGACAAAGTTACGAAGCATGCGTACGGGCTGTTTATGGAACAAGTGAATCAACACAGATCTGTACTCCTTACACTTCCCATTTTCTTTGTCCGCCAACAGATCTTTCCGTCACCGGTATCGAAAATGCCGCACTGCCAGTTGGCATAAACCGCAGTGCAGCGATTTTACATGTTACACTTATGACGATGGCACGATGGACATGGCATGGGCATTCAATGCCGGAATGATTCGTTGGCTTGGAAATAAATTCCCGGTTCAGCCGACAGATCAAGGCGTATTAACATCCTTTAAAATGCAGTGGTGGAACAATGCAGCAGCAGCAAGCGAAAATTTTCAGGTTGATGTATTCGCGCTGAATGGGACCTTGCTGGGCTCATCCCAGACCTTCCAGGTTCAGAATCCTGCCCCTGTGGGTTATGTAACGGTTAATCTTAACAACCCGATCGCCTTTACAGGTCCGTTCTATGCCTTGATAAAGTGGAATAATTTCACAGGTCCCACCCATTGGCTTGGTTATGATCAGAATGGACCGTACATCTCCTCGTCGTTGGCCTACGGATACGATGGAACCACCTTCACCGGATGGCCCGCATATTCCGGCGCCGCACCGGGTGTGTTTTGCCTGCGGGCCTGCGGGAACATTGCCGGCGCTCCGGCTACGTTGAATCCTGCTGGCGGTGATCCGGTCTCTACCGGTCAAACGCCGGCCATTGCCACTAACGGAGAACTTTCCCACTGCCCTGAAGGAGAAGAGCCGCCGGTATTTTCAGTAAAACCTGAAACCGATGCCCCGCTGGCAACCGGACTCATCGGATACAATATATACCGATCGCAGGGCGGACCCGGCGGACCCTGGACACTCATCAAACATCTGGTAACGTATCCCGATTCGCTTTCGTGGTATGATGAGAACCTGATTCCCAACACATGGTGTTACAAGGTCACCGCATGTTATGATCTTACGGCATTCGGGTTCCCGGGTCAGTTTAATGAATCATTACCTGTTGGTCCGCAATGCACTACGACGAACAACGGGCGAACTTTGCCTTTCTGCGAACACTGGGAAGGCGGTAATTTTGGTTTGAACCACTGGCAGTTCGGATCGGGTGGCGCCGGCAACTGGTCAGTCATAGGAAGTATTGGAAATTCACCTCCAGGTGCAGCCTTTTCCAGGGAACCGATCAGAACCGGGTACAGCTATGGGCTGGAAAGTCCGGCGTTGGATGCAACGCAGTACACCTGTGCCAAGCTATGGCTTGATTTTGACTATAAACTGGAAGACATCATCATGAATTCAACCGAAAAACTGACGGTGGAGGTTTATTACGATAATGTCTGGCATTGGAAAGCCGAATTCTTGAACAACGGGAATGTGAACTGGACAAGCAAACATATTGATATCAGCCTGGCAAAAGGCAAATCATTCAGAGTACGTTTCAGGGCAAATGGCCTTAATTCCGCCAACATTCAGTACTGGGGTGTCGACAACATTTGTGTCAGCGCTGTCTGTACTCCGCCTTCAGCGCTAACAGCAACCCACAGCGGGTCGAATACCGCCCTTACCTGGACGGCCCCTGATTGCCTTGGCGGCATTCCCACCAACCTGATATTTGACGACGGTACCGTTGAGAATGGATGGGGAATCAATCCGGGTTACAACTCCTGGATCGGAAATCAATTCCCGTTATCTTCAACGACCTCTGGTGTGATCCAGAAAGTGAAATTCTATTTCTGGTACAATCCATCGCGCGGCACCGATAAACTCACCATTGATTTCTTTGACGCGGCGCAT
>JBAXFM010000442.1:0-3397 GCA_037139855.1 Bacteroidota bacterium | reverse complement strand
TCTGCGAGAACTTTTATTTTAATCTGATCGATTTCATCGGGTTTGAACCACGTATATTCCGAATCTTTTTTAAACCAGGTCAGCTGTCTTTTCGCATATCGCCGGCTATGTATTTTGATTTTTTCCACCGCATGGTCAAGGGAGGTTAACCCTTCACAATAGTCAAATAATTCTTTATAACCTACGGTATTAAGGGCATTCAGATGCCTGCATGGATAGAGTGAGAGCGCTTCGTCACGTAATCCTGCCATCATCATCGCATCCACCCTGTTGTTAATCCGCTGATACAACACATCACGTGGAAGTTCCAGTCCCAATTTCAGAATCCTGAAATTGCGGTGCCTCGGTTTATTGGTTCGCAGCGTACTATACGAAATGCCCGTTGCACGGCATATTTCAAGCGCCCTTAAAAGCCTTGCAGGGTTCGACATATCAACCTTTTCTGCGTATTCAGGATCAAGCAGTGTTAATTCCTGTTGCAGCGCTGCAATCCCCTGGGTAGTAAAAATCTCTTTCAACTGACGGCGAATTTCAGGGTCAGGGTCAGGAAGTTCGTCAATGCCATGACACACTGCGTTGATATACAGTCCTGATCCTCCAACCATGATTATTACAGAATGCTGATGAAACAGGCTCTCCATCAATGCGAGCGCATCAGTCTCAAACCGGGAAACATTATAACCATCCAGGATTGATAAATGGTGAACCAAATGGTGCTTTACAAGAGATAACTCTTGCATGGAAGGCGCGGCGGTACCTATGCTCATTTCACGAAAAAACTGTCTTGAATCGGCTGAGATGATCTCTGTGTTGAAATGCTGAGCGAGTGCAATGGCCGTGGAAGTTTTGCCAACTGCGGTGGGGCCGGCAATTACGACAAGCAACCGGTCATCAATAGTCATCCGATTCGCGGTCAAAGCCTGACAAGCGTTTATCCAGACTTTCAATATCCTCGTAGTCTTCTAAATGCTCAAGATTTTCATCCTCTTCTGCTTCATCCTGCACGCCGTAGAGAAAATCATTGTTGCTTCCATCCTCTGTCTCCGTATTTTCAAATGCCGTATCGTCTGTGGACTCTTCAATCAGGTTTCCCAGCTCACTTTCAATGGCAGCCAATTCATGCTCATCTTCTACTATATCGTCAAATTTTACCAGTTGTTCGATCTTTGGAAGTGGTACTTTGGGGATGACAAGTTTCGGTGCAGCAGCGGTATTTGCTACAGGTGCAGGCTGTTCTGCTTTTTTAGGCAATTCAGCCACACGCTTGATACATCGGGGAAAGGAGGTTACCTCATCAACCGGAAATATTTTAAAGAGTTCAAGGTGAAAAGAAAAAATATCGCGGCCAGCGAACTCATAGATCATTTTCTGATGAGGGTCTTCTATATAATTCTTTAGTTTCTCCGTCTTCATCAGTGGCAAGGTCAATGATTCAGTAACGACCTGATCGAGATCCTCATCATATTTTCTGATCTGACGTTTTCCAGCTTTCAGTGAAATCTCACGGTCCTTTTTATACTTCTTATCAGTCATAAAAAAGGAGGCCTGGTCACAATGAAGTAATTCTGTTGAATCCAGCAGTATATGGTGAAAATCAAGGAAGGTTTGATTTGGCTGGATTTCGATTTCTCTAAGAAATCCATCATGCTCTTCGCATGTTATTCTGAAACGATAAATCAACATGTGTGTTGCGGGTAAAAATTCGGGTCAAAAATATAAAATTCTGCCCAACAAAAAACAAAAAAGGTTTAACTGTTTATTTTATTAAGCCCAAGTTTTTCTCCTTCCCTGAGCATCAGTTGATATGCATCCTCATAATTATTGGGAATGTCACCCTCAAGAATGGCTTCGGTAATTGCATCTTTAATGATACCAACCGGTTTGGAAGGCGGTATTCCGAAAGCCTGCATGATAATCTCTCCGGTGATGGGGGGCTGCCAGTTACGCAACTGGTCTTTTTCTTCTATTTCCTTTAGTTTCTGACGCACAATGCCAAAATTCGCCATAAACCGTTTCACCTTATTCGGATTTTTTGAGGTGATGTCTGCATTGCACAGCAGCATGAGGTCGTCAATATCATTTCCTGCCTCAAAAAGCAACCTGCGCACAGCCGAATCTGTTACCACCTCTTCTGCCAGAACAATTGGCCTCAGATGCAGTAAAACCAGTTTTTCAACATAATGCATTTTTTCGTTGAGCGGAAGTTTAAGTTTCCGGAAAATATGCGGGACCATTTTTGCACCTCTGAACTCATGTGCATGAAAAGTCCATCCGGTTCCCTGGATAAACTTCTTGGTGAGTGGTTTTGCAATGTCGTGGAGAATTGCTGCCCACCGCAGCCAGAGATCCTCGGAAACAGATGCAACATTATCAAGAACTGCAAGTGTATGATAGAAATTGTCCTTATGCCCTTTTCCCTCGATGATCTCAGCTCCCTTCAACTCACAAAATTCAGGAAAGATGATTTTCAGCAGTCCGCATTCATCCAGCATCCGAAATCCGATTGACGGAATTTTTGCCTGAATAATCAGGTTAAATTCATCTGAAACCCGTTCCATGGATACAATTAAAATCCGTTCTGCATTTCTTGTTATGGCGTCAAAGCAGGAAGACTCAATGGTAAAATCGAGTTGGGTCGCAAACCTGATGGCCCGCATCATCCGCAATGGATCATCAGAAAATGTTATGTCGGGATCCAACGGAGTCCGGATGATTTTCACTTCAAGATCCCGGATCCCATTGAACGGGTCGATCAACTGGCCATAATTTTCGGTGGTCAGATCAATGGCCATGGCGTTGATAGTGAAATCACGCCGGTTTTGATCATCTTCAATGGTACCGTCTTCAACGATGGGTTTGCGGGAATTGCGCCGGTACGACTCCTTCCGGGCCCCAACGAATTCAATTTTCCACCCGTGAAAATTCAACATGGCCGTTCCGAAATTCTTAAAAAATTTCACAGGGATATCACCTTCCAGTTTTGCAGCCACCTGATGGGCAAAATCGATGCCACTTCCCAGAACCACAATGTCAATGTCCTGCTTGTTGTCGCGGTTCAGCAAAAGATCTCTGACAAACCCACCAATGACAAAAGCCTTTACCTGCTCTTCACCCGCAACCTGTGAGATTATTTTAAAAATAGGATTTGTTAAATGTTTTTTCAAATCAATTTATCTTTCTCCGCGGTTCTCTGCTCCTTCTCAGTGGTTCTCTGCGGTAAAAAAAAGTATTAAACGCAGAGGGCCGCAAAGTTTTTCGCAGAGAGCCGCAGAAGTACTGCAATGAATTTGCAAAAGTAACAAATAGTGGCTGAAAGATTTGGGAAAAAATTAACAAATACTGTTTTGCGGATTTCGGGCGGTGTTGTACCTTTGCACCCAATTGTTAATTATTTAAC
>JBAXFM010000441.1:0-3398 GCA_037139855.1 Bacteroidota bacterium | reverse complement strand
AGAGAAACTGTCCGTCATTATTTTTTTGTCCTGACAAAAGGCATCGTCCTCTCTTTCCCGTCCACTGTCCTTGTTAAGACTATTTCGTCCGCTGTCAATTTTTTTATTTTGTAAATTTCTATTTCATTAATGTTTGCTGTTCCCGGAGAATTCATATAACCCACCCTTTTTGAAAATGAAAAAGTCACAGTCGTATCCACATCCTTAAGTGTCCATTTCCCGTGTCTTTCGTGTCCAAAGCCACAAGTAAAAGGGTCTCCAAATATTACAGTTGTGTCCGGGTTTATATTTAACTGATACCAACCACCCCTGTTAATGTCTGCTTGAATGACTTTACCATTCTGGTCAATTTTTCCCTGTGTCCAGCTGTTGATAAGCTGTTCGAAATCCACGCTCTTCTGTCCGAATGCAAGAACGGTTGTTATAATTAAAATCAAGGCCAGTAAGTACTTCATTGTCGTTTTTTTAATTCTGATTAACGCTTTGTCTGTAAAACCATGTCCGGACATAACCTTTCCTAATCAGAAAACCTTTATCTGCATTGGTTTTACAGGCTTGTAAGCGGCTGGCATTTATTTATTCTTTTATCATATAATTTTATGTAACTCTTTTTCATAATCAAACTGCAAATCCGGATGTAATGAATAAATGGCTTTTTTTATTGTTTCTATTTGACGATTGTAAATATTAATAAGCCCTGTATTTTCTTCCATGGATGGGCTCATTTTTTTGAGTTCGCTACAAAAACAAAGCAATAATTCTACCTCTGTTTCCTTTTTCTTTGAATATTGGATGTATTTCTTAATAGCACGCAAAATTTTGCGTACACTCTTTTTGATAAAATAATAATTCCGTTTGTTTACCTGCTCAAATAGTTGCTCAATTTCTCTTTTTACACTTTCTACATAAGCCGGTTCATTAGATGCTTCAAACAAGAGGTAAGTCAATAACTCCTTATTTTCCTTTTTGAATTTTGATAAGCGTAAACAAAGTTCCAACAGTTCACCTTGTGAACGACTACTTAATTCAAATTTGAGATCTGCTATAGAGGCTGCTTTCACAGTTGGAACCTTAATATTGTTTGATCATTTCTTCCTGCTTGCTGCTAACACTTGTCGGTAACCTGATTGATGTTGTATCTCATATGGATTTTTATACTAAAATAACATTATAAATCTGATAATGTGTGAAGTATAAGTATTGATGTATGGAGGGTGCGAATTTCATCAGCTTAAAGTTAATATTAGAATCATCCATCATTATTCATTCAAATATAACCATTTTATCAATTCTGAGCATTTTCCGAACTATTTTTCCTAAAACCTACATCGGATAAGGAGACAAGGAAAGAAAAAGAGGTTCTATCAAAAGTCTTTTTACTGCGGAGATACGCAAAGAATGCGCAAAGTTCCGTAGAGCTATTCTGTTGATATATAACACTTAGCGGTTCTTTGCGGTTTCCCTTAGCGGTTCTCTGCGGTTAAAATTTCCACTTTTGATACATCCTCTTAAAACTACATGGCACCTTCATCTTCGAAGGAATAAAAATTTTCATCGGCAACTGCCCGGAATTGCATCGGATCCTGTTTTCGTAAGGTTTAGTTTTTGCAAAGTTTATTTTTTGCCGGTAAAGGCAAACTCCTCCCCCGTTTGGGGGAGGTTGGGTGGGGGCTTTAAAAGCAAATTGCCGAACTTTAAAGATATTTTATTTTTTTCAATTATATTTGCCCCTTCAACAAAATCTACAGGTTTTAATTTTTCACCTTATCCTCAGAAAATGAATCTACGATTTACTTTCTTTTTACTGATCCTTTTTTCCGGAACATTGCGATTGTCAGCCCAGGAGCCTGTTCCAAAGGACACGTTCGAAATCACCCGGCACACGATGGAGTTTCCCCATCAATATCCGAAGTGGGGTTTTAAAATTTCCGCCGGACTGTCAATGGTCAGGCCGCCGAAGGACCTGTTAGAGAATTCATACCAGGCGCCACTGGTCAATATTCACATGATTTTCGGTCTTCCCGTGGGATTTTCCCTTGAAAGCCAATTGACAACTCTTGTAGTCTCGAATCAACTGACCCTGGGGCCCAGGTACAGTTATCTCTACAAAAATCTGGGTGTCAAGGTTGGGTGGGATATCGGCTTTATTTATGGTCAGTTACGACAAGGCGGGTTTGACAACAGTTTACAGGCCTGGATTCATTACCCGAATCTGTCGGTCGGCTATAAACTGAAGAAAATGTCATTTACGGTAAAAGGCGAATTGGTTGTCGTCACAAAATCTTCCTCAAAATCAGGAGAAAATGAGGTCAACCGTTCGAAAAACTTCTTCAACGGAGGCACCCTTGCCTTTTACATCGAACAACGCATCCATAAAAACAAGGTCTTTGTAATTGGAATCAAGGATAATTACGAGAAATTTTACTGGCCTACCTGGATGATTTATACAACTTTTAACCGGTATTATCATATTCCTGAACTTTCTTTTAGCTGGATCCTATGAAAATCAAAACTTTATTTCTGACAGGAATCATCGCTTTTCTCTTTGGCTGCAACAAGGATACGATTGTTCCCATCCCATCTCCGGGTTCTGCATTTATCAATGAAACTTATCCTCTGCATCCGGATTCTAAACTGCTGATGGAAGGTGTGTATAGTGTAACCTCCGGCTCAGAGAAATTCGGACAATACATCGTGCTGAAATGGAACCACAGCGGTGTGTTGTTAACCTGTAACAACGGGTTGCACTTCATCATGAAGGCAGGTAATCTTGATTCCGTGATTTTCATTCAGGGTTACTGGCGTGATGGTTACAGCGATGCTACCGGTTTATGCAACTTGTATATCTCTAAATCCGAAGGCGGCACCACCATTATATCAGGCAACCAGGCTCAGAAAATCATAATCAGGGGCGCTTATGGTAAGGACAACGGCATCCCTGACCAAACCTTAACCCTCGAATACCTGCGGCCATTCTCGGCCAAGGTGAGAAACAGCAACTACTACATTCTTTCGCATCGCTGCGGCGGTCGCAATTCAGACAGGCTTCCGGTATCCGAGAACAGCATTGCCATGGTGAGGTTTACCGAACAACTTGGCACGACCGGCATTGAATGTGATCCACGAATATCCAGTGATGGTGTCGTCTTTATTTATCATGATCCGGATATTAACACCCGTCTTACCCAAAAAGGACCGCTCGCCGGAGATGTCAGCGCTTATACATGGCAACAATTGTCAACGTTTGTCAGGCTTATCCATGGAGAGAAAATACCCTCCCTGGAAGAGTTACTGACCTTTGCCATTGACAGCACGGAGTTGCGGTTTGTTTACATGGACATGAAAAGCGCTGAAGCAGTTCCTGTGGTCATTCCAATCCAGAAACGTGCCCTGGAACG
>JBAXFM010000440.1:0-3422 GCA_037139855.1 Bacteroidota bacterium | reverse complement strand
TGTCTTTGACCTTCGGAATTATCCGCAAGGTACGGCATGGGAAATTTCCGATTATCTGGGTGAAGCCCGAAAACCGTTTGCCCGTTATTCATCACCGTTTAAAGGAAATCCCGGTGTCTTTCGCGAGGTAATGAACCATCATGGCTCGAAGAACCGGCATCCATACAAAGGCAAAGTCGTTCTGTTGGTCAATGAATTAACAATCAGCCAGTCAGAATATTCCTGCATGATGATCCAGGCGGCAACCCATACAACCACCATCGGAAGCCAAACTGCCGGCGCAGACGGTGATATTGCAACCTTCACCTTTCCCGGTGGATACCAAACCTGGTTCTCCGGTCATGGTATTTATTATCCCGATGGAAGAGAAACCCAGCGGATCGGGATTATTCCTGACATCATGGTTAGTCAGACCATCAATGGGATAAGAGAAAGGAAAGACGAAATACTTGACAGAGCATTACAATTCCTGGCAACAGGGAAATGACAACCTAAAACCTGATCACATGAGAAAATATTTTTGTCTTTCTGGTTATATGAAGACAGTATCCCTGACGATCTTGTTTTTGCTTGTATACAGTGCTTTGACTTCTCAAACAATTGTTTTCAAAAAAAGTCAAACCGTTGATAACCCGTTGTTAAATAATTTTTATGCTAATATCGGCGCCTCATGTTCAGGCGCAACACCGAGTCATGCTCGAGCGCATAAGTCATTAAATCCATTAATAATTGCCTATATCAACCAGGTGAATGCCGATAGTTTGCGGTCGACAATTCAACACCTTCAAGATTTCGGAACCCGGTTTTCGCAAAATGACAACCGCAAAGAAATTGCCAACTGGCTATTACAGAAATTTATTTCATTCGGTTACACGAACAATCAAGTAAAATTAGATTCATTTCAGGTCAATTGGGGTGGAGTAATCACCTGGCAATATAATGTAGTATGCGCTCTTCAAGGCAGCCATGCACCGAAAGAAGAATATCATATTGGCGCTCACTATGATTCCTATAGTACTGTTTACCCGGATACTCTTGCTCCAGGCGCTGATGATAATGGTTCTGGGGTAGCTTCCGTTTTGGAGGTAGCAAGAATCATAAAAAAAATGAATTTCCAGCCGGAATCAACTATAAAATTCTGTCTTTGGGCTTTTGAAGAAGGAGGAGGGTACGGATCAACATATAATGCCAAAAAGGCAAGGTTGAATGGAGATGATGTTCGCTATTATATGAATCTGGACATGGTGGCCCATGATCCTGCAAATGAAAAGCAGGTGTATATCTTCCGATTTCTGGGATGCGAATATGCAGGAAATTTTACTGCCGATATATTTCAACAATACACCAGCCTAAGTGTGATCTTTTTCCCAAAATTGAGTTATACCGGAACAGATTCCTGGTGCTATTGGTCAAACCACTTTCCTACGACAGGCATTGAAGAGAAGAACTTTAATCCATCCTGGCATAAACCTTCCGATACCATCGGTAACTGCAATTTTAACTACCTGGCCGATGTTACAATAGGAGCACTTGCCTCGATGATGGAACTGCAGTTCCTTCCCTATCCGGTAGGTTTATTTGCAAAATCTTCTTCGAAAAAGATAGATTTGGGGTGGAAACCTACGACCAACACACAAATCACCGGGTATAATCTATACCGGGCAGAAGACCTGGAATTCAGCAATACGATCAGGCTTAATAATATGCCCATTGCCGATTCAAGTTTTACAGACACCACAACATTACAAGGTGTTCAATACTATTATAGACTTACGTCGCTTAACGATTCTGCCCGGGAAAGTTTACCTGGTCAGATTGTTTCCGGTGCCAGGATGGTATTTTGCGATACACTTCTGGTGGTTTCTGCACTAAAAGGTAATGCAATAACCCCTGACAGCATCCGAACGTTCTATGCCAAGGTTTTAGACTCCATTCCTTTTCATTGGTTTGACCTGAATAAGAATAATCACCTCGACTTCACGACGATATCCCGTTACCGGAACATTCTTTTCATGATTAACAGTTTTACTTTTGAATATCCCGATACAAGTTTGCTGCAAAACTTTTCAATATTTTTTGGAAATGGTGGGAACATGCTATTCAACGGGTTTCTCCCATCATTGTACTTTGATTTAAACAATTCCTACCCTTCACAATTGCCGAATGAAAGCTTCCTTTCTTCCTACTTCAAAGTTGATAGTGTGAATCACAAGATCAATAGCATCATGAACAAAGCGAAGCCAGCTAATCCTGGTTATGACACTTTACAAGTTGATCCATACAAAATACTTGACCCTGCATACCCTGGTGAGCTATTTCATATTGAGGTATTCACCCCAGAGCCAACAGCTAACACAATATACAGATTCAACTCGAGATTTCCTCCCTCAACCAGCCAGGGCATGATGAATAACAAACCTGTCGGCCTCGAATATATCGGAAGTGATTATAAATCAATTCTTTTAAGCTTCCCTCTTTATTATATAGATACAACTAATGCGCGAAAATTTCTAAGATATGTGCTGAAATATAAATTCAACCACCCGATGGGTATAGATAGCAAAGATTTGCAGGCTGACGGAAACACCTTGAATATATATCCTAATCCACTGCAAGACCAAACAAGCTTTAGTTTTCATCTTGACCAAAGTGGTAGTGTGAAATTGTCAGTTTTTAATATGCAAGGAGAGAAAATATATGTCGCGCATGAAAAACATTTGCAAGCAGGCAACCATTTAGTACATTTTAATGCCTTATATATGGTCTCTGGAATTTATAATGTACTACTTCAAACAGACAAATCTCTTGTTTCAAAAAAGATGATTGTGGTAAAATGAAGGCAATATAATTAAATTTAAATGCGTATATTTATCATGCAATTTACTTGTGAATGTGGTGTTTAAGAACTTTCTTGCTTTTTATATGCTTGTTTTTCATTCCAACCATTGTCATATTTGGTGAAGGCTCGAAGCAATTAAGGCCTGATACCGCATATCAATGTAATCTTCAGATAGCTGATGGAACAATGGGCGCATGTTTTGCTTCTCCGGCCTGTGATGACGATCATAAGTTATTTGTAAGAGTGGCAAGTGCTTCTGAGAAGATTTATTTAGGATTCGGCGTAATAAATATTGTCTTTAGAATAAAGAAAAATGGTATCCTGGTATTCGGACCTAAAACAATTATGACAAATGCACCTGGTTATATTAAATACAACAGCCAGGCCATTTTTGGACCGAATGTACTTAATATTCATGGCTATAATGCGCTTGAATTTGCTCCGGGCAGTCCTGGCGATTACAGTATAGAATTTGATGGACAACAACCTACTATTGGAAGATTTGATATTACAGTGATTGATACAACTGTAGCTCCTTTGGCAGCAATTGATGGACGGCTCTGGTCAAAAGGCTGGTTTTTTT
>JBAXFM010000439.1:0-3448 GCA_037139855.1 Bacteroidota bacterium | reverse complement strand
TTTTGCCGAATCGGGCAGAGGCAGAATATCGGGCAGGAAAGTAGAATCGAAATTATGGGTACGCAGGTCGGCAATCGGCCTGATGGTTGCAAAACTCTGATTGACGCCCAGCACGAATCCAAAATGGAACATGCTTTCCTCATCGTAATTTGGCTGATTTAATACCACCATTCTTTGGCTCCTTCCGGTAAAAGGAAGCCCCAGCAAAGCGAAAAGTAACAGGGTAGTAATGAAACGTTCTATCTTCAATGAGTTTCGATGATGTTGATGTGAGAAATAAACGCTGGTTTCACGATTTTATTTTTCAGCAAGGTAGATGGAGGCAATACCGCCGCTCAGGCTTACCTGGCGTGTGTTTTTCATTCCTGATTTCACGAGTATATCCAGAAAATGCTTACCCGAAGGAAATGCAGCAACGGATTCAGGTAAATAAGAATAGGCTTTGCTGTTCCCTGAAATCAACCTTCCCATCAGCGGGATAAAGAATCTGGAATATACATCATAAAGTTGTTTCATGGGAAACGATTCAGGATGAGAAAACTCAAGAATCATCATGATCCCTCCCGGGCGAAGTACTCTGCGCATTTCAGCCAGACCCAATTCGAGATTTTCAAAATTTCTCACACCGAAAGCAACTGTTATCGCCTCGAAAGAATTGTCGGAGAACGGAATTTTCTCAGCATCAGCCACTTCAAGTGAGATTATGTGATTCAAACCTCTCTCTACAAGTTTCTGTTGTCCAACCCCCAGCATCTTTTCCGAAATATCAATCCCGACAATTTTTTGCGGCTTTAACGATGAAATAGCGATGGCCAGGTCACCGGTACCTGTTGCAACATCCAGCACCGTTAATGGTTTCCGGTCACCCAGCAACCGAACCAATTTCTTTCGCCATGCTTTGTCGATGCCCATCGACAAAAAGTGGTTTAAAAAATCATACCTTGGCGAAATGTCATCAAACATTTCACGAACGACTTCTTTTTTCGAGGGAACAACCATAAGAGAAAGTCAAAAGTCAAAAGTCAAAAGATAAAATGCAAAATGCAAAAGTCAAAATGCAAATTTGAGCAGAATCATTCATTCAATCAATCAATCAATCAATTTATCTATCATTCAATCAATAAAAAAGGGATTACCCAAGCTATCAGATAATCCCTCTTCATTCTGAAAAATAAACTATGCGCCTAATTGAAGGCGTTTAAATCCGATGACGGCCAGATCCTTATCATTGTCGGCAATGTACTGACGAACGGTTTTCTTACCATCCTTGATAAAATCCTGATTCAGTAATGTCATTTCCTTGAAAAATTTCTGAAGTTTTCCCTGGGCGATTTTTTCAACCATCTCCTCAGGTTTGCCTTCCTGGCGAGCCATGTCCTTACCAATTTCAATCTCACGATCGATCACTTCCTGTGTCACGTTTTCCTTATCAACGGCCACCGGACTCATGGCCGCAACCTGCATGGCAAGTTCATGACCAATCTCGAGCACATTCTTTGCATCTTTCTTGCTCATCCCAACAATGGTCGCCAACCGGTTGCCAAAATGGTTGTAAGCAAAAACAACAGGGGCTTCAATAACTTCGTAGTGCGCAATCTGAATTTTTTCTCCTGTTTTACCAAGCAATTCATTCAGTTTTTCTTCAACGGTGGTTGTACCAAGAGACAATGGCATCAAATCAGCAACGGCAGTTAAGCGGTTTGCAATACCCAGATCAAGTAAATCCTTGGAAAATTTGATAAATTCTTCTGTCTTTCCAACAAAATCAGTCTCGCAATTTACCATAATCACTGCGCCATAGGATTGATCATCTGTTGTTTTCGCAACAACGAAACCCTGGTTGGCATCACGATCGGCCCGTTTGCCGGCAACTTTCTGACCTTTTTTACGAAGGTAATCAATGGCTTTATCAAAATCGCCTTCTGTTTCCTGCAGGGCTTTTTTGCAATCCATCATCCCCGCACCCGACATCTGGCGCAATTTATTTACATCAGCAGCAGTAATATTCATAATGAAATTATATTTTTAATATTGTAATAAATTAATGAGTAAAATTGCGAAGCAAAAATTCGTAATTCGTAATTCGTAATTTGTAATTCGTAATTATTTCTTATTGCTTCTTCCCGCAGGTTTACTGATACGTTTACGGGCAGGTTTGTTATCGTCAGGAGCAGGTTCCAAAGCCTTCATCTTGGCAACTTTGGTATCTACAAAATCTTTTTTAACGATTTTGATACCATCTTCATCTACCTCATCTTCGTCAATCAGATGAGAACCCATTCTGCTTTCGAATTCGTCGCCTTCGCCCCGTTCGTCACTGGCCTCTTTTTTATCACGATCGAGTTTACGCTCCATCAGTCCCTCTTCCATTGCTCTCACAATTGTATCAACAATGAGAGAAATTGATTTGGATGCATCGTCATTGGCAGGAATCGGAAAATCCACGGTTCTGGGATCGGAATTGGTATCCACGATAGCGAAAGTGGGAATATTCAGTTTCTTGGCTTCAGCCAGTGCAATATGTTCCTTCAGGATATCGACAATGAAAATTGCGGATGGGAGACGGTTCAAATCTGCGATTGAACCTAAGTTCTTTTCAAGTTTTGCGCGTTCACGGGTGATGGTAAGGCGTTCCTTTTTAGAAAGGTTGGTGTACGAAGGTGAACTCATCAGTTTGTCGATGGAGATCATTTTACGCACAGCTTTACGGATGGTAGCAAAATTGGTGAGCATACCGCCCGGCCAGCGTTCTGTTACATAGGGCATGTTGATTCGTTTCACATGCTCTGCAACGATTTCCTTCGCCTGCTTTTTAGTTGCAACAAAAAGGACTTTTTTTCCTGCCTTGGCAATCTGTTTCAAAGCAGCGGCAGCTTCATCAACCTTGGCCATGGTCTTATAAAGGTCAATGATGTGGATCCCATTGCGTTCCATGAAAATATAGGGAGCCATTGCAGGGTTCCATTTGCGGCGCAAGTGACCAAAATGGACACCGGCATCCAGTAATGCATCAAAATTCGTTCTTGACATATAATGATTCTATGAATTCTAAAATACTAACGTTTACTAAACTGGAATCTTTTACGGGCTTTTTTCTGTCCGAATTTCTTACGTTCAACCATACGCGGATCACGCATCAGCAGTCCTTTTGCCTTGAGTGGCGGACGATGTTCCTCGTTGATTTCGCACAGTGCACGGGAGATGGCAAGGGCAAGCGCTTCTGCCTGACCGCGGATACCACCACCATCAAGATTTACCTTGACGTCGTATTTGCCCTGGTTGTTGGTCACCTCAAACGGTTCGGTTACCTTGAATTGAAGAATCGGCGTTGGAAAATAGTTCTTGAATTCACGGCCATTTACGGTAATGACTCCCTGGCCTTCCTTCAGATAGATTCGTGCAACGGCAGTTTTCCTTCTGCCGAGGGTGTTGATAACTTCCATATTAC
>JBAXFM010000438.1:0-3469 GCA_037139855.1 Bacteroidota bacterium | reverse complement strand
CATTTCTGTCGGTTTTTTTATGCCAATATTTTTTATGCTTATAAATTGGCTGGTTATGCCATTTGAACAATTGATTCAAAATTGGTATTTTCGCGACGCCTGTCAGCGTAGGCGTGCACTGCTTAATTTGAAGGTTGTTGGGATAACTGGAAGTTTTGGTAAAACTACAACTAAATATGTTTTGGCGGAAATTTTACGACAAAAATTTAATACGCTGATGACTCCAGGAAGTTACAATACGACGATGGGTGTGACTAAGGTCATTCGTTCGGATTTAAAACCGACACATGATATTTTTGTAGTGGAAATGAGCGCAAAAAAACAGGGAGATATTAAAAGAAATGTAACAACTTTTTAATCATTCATTTTCTTGTAAACAACAAATCCGATCGTTACCAGGATTATCCCAATACCGGCATATAACTGCCAGCTTGATGATGTTGGGCCCGCCGTTGGGCCTGACGGAGCAAGAACAGGAGGATCACTGTCGCCTGGTTTTTTTTCCGGGACATAAGTGATAGGTAAACTGTAATCGAACGAAAGTCCATATTTTCTTTCAGCATCGCCAATTCGATTGGGAATCCAGTCGTTATTGGTAAATGAATTGTAACCGGCAGGGGTCATCGACGGACTGAACATACTCCACCAATAATCCTTGATACTGGCACCAGCGGGAAGCGTACCGTTTTTGGCGGACGTAAATGCCTCCGCGAGTGTACTTGCAATCTTTGATTCCTTGTCAGCTTCGCTGAGGCTATCCCAGGGGCTTTTTCCGTATAACATGACTAATCGTTTTTAAATGTTTCATAAACAAATCCTGCCGCAATCCCAAGCAGTGCAACGATGGTGATGGGCGTTGCGAATGATGCAAGTGCGGTATTTGATTTTAAAGGAGTGATCTCACTCGTTTTAGTAATTATCGGATTGTTAGTCCCGTGGCTTGGGCTTGGGCTTGGATTTGGGCTTGGGTTTGATTTTGGAGGAACAATAACCCGCCCGTCAGTATTGATGTAAATCGGATTAACAAGATCCACGTATTGACCAACCATTCTTTTATGAGAATCGGCATATGTCGTGCTGCAGAATAACAAGCCCTCGCCGCTCATGTTACGAATATTCAAACCATGTTTCCGACCACCCATACTTGGATCACCTGTTGGTGCGCCAGTATTGATATTATAGGATAAATTACACCCCCTTCCGGATTCATAGGTGCCGTCTGGGAATATTCTCTTATCTATAAATACACGATCACAATCCATGGTATTGATAGCGGAATTTCCGTACCTGTGAATTACTGTCACGGGGAAGAAACCAGGAAGTATAATGCTGTCACCCATCCAGTAATGCTCGATATTTGGAACCTTGACCATTAAAACACCTTTGTGTAGGTTAATTTCATCAATGTCCCATTGGTAAGGCTCAACAGATATTATTTTTTGTCTTGTCTTTCCATAACGCTCATTGTTTAGTGCGTTTGCAAACATCATGTACGAATTGACAAACTCTTTTCCAATGTTCGGGCCCATATCGCCAAACCACGGGGAATTAACAGCAAAAATGGGCGATGTTTGTAATGTCGAAATCACATCACACCATGGCAAGCGCGTTTGTAAAAATGCCAAAACTTGATTTACCGCCAGCCTTACGTGTCTCTCGCCTTGCTTTATGGCATATTCTTTCTGCGTTTTTTTATTCAATCCAAAGTTAACCCAATCAACAAACGGTTTTAAAACATACTCTTCGATAGCCATTACAACGCCGAGCGCTATTCCAGCGGGAGGAAAGCAGGCTGTAGCAATTACAATCAAGGCGGCAACTGCAATTTTATACCCGGCCTCCCCAAGATTAGCCTTTGTGATATACAACTGAGATTCCTGACCGTTAATACAACAAAACGGCGTACATCCCTTGCATTGACCTTTTGGCGGACAACCTTTATCGGAAACAACGGCACCAAGTGAACCCCTGCCGCCATTTATGATGGCTGAAATTCCATTTATTGGGGAGAGTGTTTTATCTATCAGGTTCATTTCTTCTTTTTTACAACTACCATTAATCCAATTACTAACGCGGCAACACCCACCATAGAAATAATGACAATTGTTGGCGAGAATACTGTTTTCGTTTCATTTGATTTTAAATTTGCCTGATCTATAATTGCTGGCTGACCATTTGTTAACTCGATGTTTTGGGAGTAATAACCCGACCCGTTACTTCGATTATTTTGAGAATATACGCCTGTACCTACATTTACAACATTGGTTAGGATCGAAACAATCTGGCTAATTCCAAAATCACCATTAAGCCCGGCCATTACTCAGTTTTTTTACAGGGTTATTTGCGGGCTTACCATTCATACTCCAAATCAAAACACCAATTCCGGCAACAACACCAACGGTGAGAACAATCGCTCCAACTCCAAAACCTGCTTGTGCTGGTGCTACCGGAGGCAGAATAGTCGGAGTTGGTTTCACGTTTGTCGCTCCGCCCCCGGTGTTTGAATTGCCAGGATTATTCTTATTGCCGCCAAACAATGAAATAATGCTGGTAAAAATACTGGCCCCTGCACCTACTACAGCGTTTACGCCGCCACTATTCCACCAACTTGCTCCAGATGCTGATCCTGATCCGCCAGAATCCAATCCGCCTCCCCAGGTGTTAGCCTGATTAAAACTCAGACCGTCCGAAATGGTTTCTCCGGTTATGTCGTCGTAAACATAAAACGTACCGTCGCCATTGTCGCCTATGCCTGTATCGCCATTTAGCCCGGAAAAACCATTTATCGCATCAAAATCAAATTTGACAAGATCAGTCATCGTGTTGTTCTTTGTGTATTTAACTTTAACCGGTCCGTCTGTTAATCGTCGTTTTCGTCATCGTCAACATTGGTTTCATCAATGCCGTCAAGATCATCGTCATCGTCATCGCCTTCGGAATCATAATCAGGCTCGACAACGTACTCCTGATATACCTTCCATTCGCTCGGTTCGAGTGTGTTATCGTCAACATTTCTTACTGATAATGTAACAAATCCGGACTCCTCTTCATACTCCTCATCTTCGATGGTTTCAATCAGGGCTTTTTTTGCCCTGTAATAAGCTTTTAATGCCGCGCGCTCATGAGCAATAACTTCACGACGACCATCGTCTGTTGTAAGCATGAACTGCCTTGAAAATGTTTTTACTTCATTCATGGTTTTAAATTTTAATTGTTTGATTCATGCGTTTGTTTGTTTGAAACGACAAAACTACAACCGTCCAAAATTCCATTTGATTGAGTTTACCCGTTAATTAATGTTAATGTCGAATATGTTTGATAAGGTATAATAATGCGACGTGTCGGGATAAAAACACAAAGAACTTGGTGATATGAGCGGAACTGGAGACCTGGCATCCCGATTACTGGCAGCGGGTTTATAACAATTTTATTTTCTGCTTGGAAATTCTCCCCACATGCCATATCTTTG
>JBAXFM010000437.1:0-3479 GCA_037139855.1 Bacteroidota bacterium | reverse complement strand
ATCAAGGATTTCGACAAAGCCATTGCTATTGACTCCACTGAAGCGGAGCCTTATTATAACCGCGGTATCGTACGCAGCGAACTTCATCATTATTCCGATGCCATCGCTGATTTCAACAGGGTGATCAGGCTGAAACCTTCTCACCCTGAACCGTACTACAACCGTGGGTTGGCAAGAGATTATCTGAAGGATTATTACGGAGCAATTCAGGATTACAACAAAGCGATTTCTTTGAAAGCCGATTATTACGATGCCTACCACAACAGCGGACTGGCTAAATACGACCTGGGTGAATACCTGGAGGCGATCAAGGATTTTACCAGGGCCATAGGTTGTAAGGGCGATTTTGCTGAAGCCTTTTACAACAGGGGACTCTGCCGTTTTCATCTCCAGGATCTGACGGGCGCCATCCTGGATTTTAATGAAGCCATTAAATTTGATGATGCTCAATTTGAGTATTTTTCAAGCCGGGGCGCCGCAAAAGCTGCCGGCAAGCAATATGACGAGGCGGTAGATGATTTTTCAACAGCCCTTTTGATCAACGCGAACGACATGAACTCCCGGATGAACCTTGCCCTGGCTTTCATGTACCTTAAAAGATACCGGGATGCCATTGCTGAGTACGACCGGGTGATTGACGCAACCCCGTCAGATGCCGAAGCGCTGGCGAACAGGGGAGTGGCATGGCATTATCTTGAAGAAAAATCAAACGCCTGTCAGGACTGGAAATCAGCCTCAGAACTGGGTTCCGACAAAGCAAAGAATTATTTGTTGAAATTTTGTGATTAAATGATGTATTACCTTTTTGCTTTTTTCCGATTAAGCAATAGATTAAAGGTAATATCTTATGAACTCATGGAGACCTTATCCGCTGCTCAGGTTGATTTTTCCCTTTGTGGCCGGGATCATCACAGAAGTATTCTCAGATTCACCAACAGGTATGAGGTGGTTACTTCCCACCTTGATGGTGGAGGCTTTGCTGGTTTCGTCTTTGTTTCCCGTGATTACCGGCAGTTACCGGTTTCGTTGGATTACCGGAATGGTTATCAACGTTTTCTTGTTTCTGGCGGGCTATGCCATTGCCTCCGGTAACCAGCCTTCCCATGATCCCGATTATCTGGGCAAACACCCTGATGGTTTATTTGTTGCAACGGTAGCCGAACCTCCCGCTATCAATAAGTCAGGGTTCAAGGTCATTCTTGATGTCAGGTTTCGCCATGAACATGGTTGTTGGGTAAGAACAACAGGCAAAGCCATCGGATTTCTGAAAATCCTGCCACAAACACAGCAGTTGAAATTCGGAGATCACATCCTCATCCATGCAGGATTTACGGAAATCAATGACAATTCAAATCCACATACTTTTAACTATTCCCTATACCTGAAGAATAAGGGGATTTCGCACCGGGTTTATGCCGAAGCTTATGGATGGAAATTGATAAGTATGGAGCCGGACGGATTTATCCGCAAAGTGGCATTTGAGGTTCGCGACAGATTGTTGAATATTTTGCGTGACAACCATGTTGAAGGCAGGGAATTTGCCGTTGCCGCCGCGCTGCTCCTCGGATATGTGGATGATCTGGATGCTGGTTTGCGAAACGATTATGCCGCGACCGGCGCCATGCATATATTGTCGGTGTCGGGAATGCACGTTGGCATCATCTACATTTTTCTTGAATTTTTACTGGGTTTTCTGAATAAAAACAAGATGGGACGATTTTTAAAAGCGATCTTCCTGCTGGTTTTTATCTGGTTTTATGCGATGGTTACGGGCCTTTCTCCCTGCGTGTTGCGTTCAGCGGCCATGTTGAGTCTTCCCATCCTGGGTAAATCGCTGAACCGTTCGCCCAATATGTACAACATCATTGCCGCCTCCGTGCTGTTTATCCTTGCCTTTGACCCGTTTTTGATCCTGGATGTTGGTTTTCAACTTTCTTACCTGGCAGTAACAGGCATCATTATTCTTTACAAACCCATTTACGATTGGTATGTAACATCGGCCTGGCTGCCCGATAAGATATGGTCGGTCATGGCGGTTTCGATTGCAGCGCAGCTCGCCACTTTGCCCATCACCCTGTACACTTTTCACCAGTTTCCAAATTATTTCATGCTGACCAATATATTTGTCGTGCCCCTGTCAAGCCTGATCATCTATGTTGGAATCCTGGTTTTGGCGGTGGGGTATATCCCGATTGTCTCTGTGGTGTGCGCCAAAGTTTTTATTTTCCTGGTATGGTCCCTGAACACTGTTATTCATTTCATCGAACAGTTGCCATTTTCCACCATCCGCGGCATATTTATTTCCACCCCTGAGATGCTGTTGCTTTACGTGGTGATTGGCACTGGTTTTTTATTTCTGACTTTCCGGCGTATTTCGGTTTTATACGTTTTACTAATAGCCTTGCTGGCGCTGAACCTGCTGTTCCTGGATTTTAAACTTCAACGGCTCCGGTCAATGCGTTTCATCGTTTTCAATGCAAACCGTGAAGCGGTTTATATGTTTACCAGCCAGGACAAAGCCGTTTTATTGTATGATGGGAAAAACAGGGTTGGCGGGATATTGCTGAAATCAAGCCATGAAATGGCCCTGGCGGATATGAATGCACATGGCGTAAAATATCACCGGGATTTCTGGTTGCCGGTTGCCGGTCGCCCGCCGGAACTTGCAAAATCCTTTGTTCCGGTGATGATGCTTGGGGATTTTATCCAGTTTGCAGGTCATAGGATTGCCATACTGAACAGGTCCATCCCTAAAAGTTTAAATAAGTGCCTTGATATTGATTTTTTAATAATCACGGGCAATCCGAAAATCGCCATGACTGAGGTCATCAAAATCTTTCATCCAACACAAATAATCATCGACGCAACCAATTCGCGGTATAAAACCATGCAATGGATCAAGGATTCCGCGAGATTAGGGGTTAATTGTCATGCAGTTACGGAGGAAGGTGCCTTTGAAAAAGAATTTTAAAAAGATATTTGCAGATTGCGAAAAATAGGTTACTTTTGCATCACATTCGAGGATCGGTAGTTCAGCTGGTTAGAATGCCGCCCTGTCACGGCGGAGGTCGCGGGTTCGAGTCCCGTCCGGTCCGCAAAAAATGAAAAGAGCCCTTGTAAATCAATCATTTACAGGGGCTTTTTGATTTAGGTACAACATAGGTACAACATTTTTGTAATAAATTGATATACAGTTAGATATATTAGATGTCAATTGGAAAGCCTTGCTGAACCAAGGAATCAGAATGATTGTACTTTCAGTTTGTAAAGAAAGTAATTCATTGTCCAAATAGTTTAATATTAATGTTGTTGAAAACGTGTTAAAAAAAACTCCTCAAAACCATATTACCTTTTTCACTTTTTCCGATTAAGCAATATTACAAAGTCAATCTATCGATTTTTATCGAAGGTTGATGGTTGTTAGCTCAGGCTCAAGTGGTGTAAAGGAATATGTGCAGTTGAACACTCTGCTTTTTATT
>JBAXFM010000436.1:0-3485 GCA_037139855.1 Bacteroidota bacterium | reverse complement strand
ACCAATCTTCCTGCCGGGGTATCAATTTCAACTTCCACCAACCCCTTCTGCCCTGTTACAGCAGTTACGTTCACCGCCACCCCGGTGAATGGTGGCTCAACACCTGGCTACCAATGGAAGGTAAATGCAAGCAATGTAATCAATGCAAACAATGCAGTGTTTACTTATAACCCTTTGCCGGGGGATTTGGTTTCGTGTGTTATGACTTCCAACCTTACTTGTGTTACGGCCAACCCGGCCACCTCTGCACCGATCGTCATGATTGAGCGGGCAGCGCCAGGCGTCTCCTTCATCGCATGTTTTGATACGGTAACAACAGTAAATGCACAACCAATAAAATTAAAAGGAGGATTACCACCAGGGGGTCAATACAGCGGGCCCGGAGTAAATTCCACGACCGGAATTTTTAAGCCATCGGAAGTGGGAACCGGTTTGAAAACGATCAACTATACCTATACCAACATTTATACCTGTAACGCCATTAAATCAAAAACGATCCTGGTTCAGCCTGCCTCAGCATTTGTTTGCGGCAACAATTTGACTGACATCAGGGATAACAAGGTTTATACTACCGTGCTGATTGGCATGCAATGTTGGATGAAAGAGAATTTAGACTTCGGAACTCAGATTTCTGATTTAACTCCTCAGACAGACAACTGCACCCCTGAAAAATACACAAGGACATTGTCCACTGCGCCACACCCAACATTCTATCAATGGGATGAACTTATGTGTTACGAAAACGTTGAGGCTTTGCAGGGACTTTGTCCTCCAGGGTGGCACGTTCCTACTGCTGCCGAATGGAACACTTTATTGACTTTCTACAATGGTCCTGGTCAGGCATCTGGCCCGATGATGGATACTTTTCTTACGAACGGTTTCAACTCATACCAGCCGGGATTTTTATATGAAAACAACCTCTGGGCCTTTACTACTGGCATGTATACAGGTTCCATGTATTGGACATCGACCTCATTCGGTACCGAAAGAGCAATTGCCAGGGGTCTCAATGAGAATAATCCAAGTGTATCGCTATACCCGTCATCCAGGGGAAATGCATTTTCGGTCAGATGTATAAAAGATTGACCTTTTGTTTCAGCTTACTGAAATACAATATACTAATACTTTAATGTACCCGGAACAGTATTGGTCTTACAAATATTATTACAATAATCAAATGGCTGATAAAATTGACTGTGCGAAAGGTATTCTATACAAATGTACTTTCTAAGACTTCCTTTTATTTCAAAAATCCATCAACAATTCTGCATTTTTCTTCACCGATTCATCCATGAAGCTGGCAAGGTAGTTTTCCGTGGTCTTAATGCTGCTATGGCCCATACTTTCACTAATATACTCCGTTGATGACCCACTTCTTTTCAGGCGGGTTGCATAAGAATGCCTGGCATAATAGGTGGTTACAACCACTTTCCATTCCAGTGCCTCGGTAACACGTTTCAGATATTTGTTAGTTGTCTTTATAAACTTTGCAATTGTATCATACTGCTCCCGGATGTTCATTTTTTCATTGAGGATCGGGAAAATATATTCTTTACCTGTTTCACTGTGATTACCCCAATATTTGATTATCTCCCGGATCCGGGGCAACATATAGATGTTTATTTCCTTTTGCTCTCCCTTTTTCGTCCCTTTTGTCTTGCTCCGGTAAAATTTCATATTGTCTCCCTTGATATTGGCATATTTCAACAATGCTACATCCTTGAAATTCATCCCGTTTGCAAGGTAACTGAATGTCCAGAAATCGATGGCTTTTTGTTCTTCCGGCAAATCTGATTTGTACTCAATAAACGTTTTGATATCCTCGTTGCTTAATGCACGCTTGTTTTTCTGCGCGGCAGGAACCGTGAAGTTTTTAAAAGGGTACTTCTCAGGTAAAATATATTTCTTACTGATAGCGTAATTACAGATCGCCCGGATTTGACGTAAATAAATGCCGATGGTCGAAATCGTTTTTTCCTTCGCCGCCAAATGGTTTTCATACTTCCTCAAAAACTCCGTAGTAACGCCCTTCATCCTGAGGTTAGGATGATATTTCCCGATGGAGGCGATGATCGTACCATACATGATGGATGTCTTTAAACTCCATTCACTGGCCTTCTCTTTCATGAACCCCTTCGCACAATCTTCAAAGCTGATATCATCTGTGTTAATGTGTCTTTTCTTGAAATATTCCTCTTCGAATGCCTCAAAACTGAATTCATGCAACTTTTTTCCGGCTAATTCCGCCTTTTTTATGTAACCTTGAATGTCTGCCCTCTTTTCTTTGAGATCGTCATCCCTGAGTTTTGGCGATTTAATTTTTGTCCAATCATCCTCACTTAATTCAACGTCGGTACGGTATCGTTTTTTTGCTCCATTATAATAAACAACAAGGCATACAGGAAATAAACCATTCTTTTTAGCCCTGTTCTCAAGGATGGTAAAATATGTTAATACGTTTTTCTTACTCATGGTTAGAGGTTCAATTTTTAGAAGGCAGAGGTTCAAAAATGTAACCACAAATGTAACCATAACTCATGGAATAACCAAATAATAATGAAATAACAAACAAGTTATTTTTCATCACAAATTATTGATATACAATTATTTTATTAACAAAACGGGAAAGCCAAAATAACAAAAAAGTAGTGAAATATCTGCCTTACAAGCAGAGGGTCACAGGTTCGAATCCTGTTGCTCCCACCTCAAAATCAGCCACTTACAACTAAAAAGTAAGTGGCTTTTTTAATGGCTGAATACTTTTATACATACAAGAGACAAGTGGAAAAACGTGACGCGTGATGTGTCAAACCCAATATAATTCCTGCGGTCTCCTGGAAAATGATGTCAGGTATATTGATATGAATGACTTTCTGACAGAAAGAGGATTAAGAATGGTGCGCAAGAAATAATTTTATCTTTACATTCAATTTTCACTGAATTATTACTAATCATATCACATTAGTCAGGTTTAATCTGACTAATGTGATATGAAACATAATTTATGTTCGTCCAGTTGTAAAACAAATCAATTATTATTTGTATCATTGTAGTCAGGTTTAACCTGACTGAGTTACTATGAGACGTAAGAATATCTCTACACAATCAAATGAACTTCTTTCCTATTTTTTCGGATTGAACCGGGTTTGCTTTGACTACGCCGAAGCTTTTAAGGTATTTCCACAAGCGAATGCGAGCGCAGTTAAGGAACTTCTCAGTGATATGACCAAAAGAGGTCTGCTGATGCGTCTGAAGGAAGGAGTTTATTACATGATCCCATACGATCAGGATGCTGAAACGTTCATGCCCGACTGGCACGTGGTAGCCGGTTACCTGACCGGTGATTCCGGCCATTACATCGGGTATTATTCGGCATTGCAGATTCACGGTCTGATCACACAACCGTCGCTGAAAGAGCTAATCGTTGTTCCAAGGCAAATCAGACCATCTTCAATCACGATCAGGAAAGTGACATTCCAGTTTAT
>JBAXFM010000435.1:0-3489 GCA_037139855.1 Bacteroidota bacterium | reverse complement strand
ACGGCGGCCATTGCCATCAACGCCATGGGGATCATGTTCAAGAATCAGCAGAAGTATGAAGAGGCGCTGCAACATTACCTGGAGGTCAATGAGATAGCCGACCGGATTAAAAACAAAAGCTTGTTGCTCGCCGTGTACAGCAACATCGGCAATGTTTATCAAAACCTGGGCAATTACCGGAAAGCCCTTGAGTTCCATCAACAAGCGCTCGCTGTTGCGGAACAGTTGAAAAATCCAGTTTCAGTTGCCCATGAAGAGTTCGGGCTCGGGGATGCCTGCAAGGGTTTATCCGATTATTCCGGGGCAGGTAAACACTTTGAAAAGGCTTTGCCGGTTTTTCAGGCATCACAGGCCTGGTCCGACCTGCTGGTCACCTATCAGGGGTTGATTGAATCGAACAATGGCCTGAGGAAGTATGACCGCTCAGTGATCTTCTATGAAAAGTATCTCTCGATCAGGGATTCATTAAACAAAAATGAACTCAATTCAGCACTGGATTCACTGAAGGTGAAATTCAAAACTGAACAGACTATGCAGGAAAACACCCTGCTCACGCAAACCAACGAGATCCAGTCAAAAACCATTGCCCTCCAGCGAACCCTCATGGTTTCGGCCATTCTCATCGCTATAATTCTTCTGGGCTTTATTTTCTTCGTGGTCAGGAACAGAAAAAAACTGAAAAAGGCGCATGCGTTGCTTGAACTTAAGAATGCCGAGATTTCCTCAAAAGCGGAAGAGCTGGCCCTGAAAAACAGCCAGCTGACGGCGTATGCACAATACAAAGACTCGATGAATTCATTCCTGGTACACGACCTGAAAAATCCATTGAATACGATCATCAACCTCGATGCAGGCCAGATTACACAACAACAGGCGGAGGGGGTCAGGCAGTCGGGATGGCAGATGCTCCAGATCGTGTCGAATCTGCTCGACCTCAGCAAATATGAACAAAGCATCATGAGGCTGGCAACCGGCGATGTCGGGCTTTCACAGATCATTCATCAGGCATTCAGCGAAACAACCTACCTGGCTGAGCAAAAAAGCATCCGGCTGCTCCTTCATTTCCAAACCGATTACGTGGTAATGGCGGATCAGGAGATCATCAAACGGGTGTTTGTCAATCTTTTCACCAACGCCATCAAGTTTTCTCCGGCTGGGGGGCATATCCGAATCTTTACCGAAATAACCACCCCACCCATGGTTAAAATTATCGTACAGGATGAGGGCGAAGGAATTTCCCCCGATTTCCTGCCATTAGTTTTTGAGAAATTCTCACAGGGAATTCCCCGAAGTTCAGGGTTTTCCGTATCCACCGGGATCGGACTGGCTTTTTGCAAAATGGCGGTGGAGGCACACGGTGGTACCATCGGCATCGTCTCCGACCAGGGCCATGGATCCTCCTTCTGGCTGACCTTGCCCCTGTCGGAATCAAATACACTGATGCCGGACATTTCCTTTCAGTCTGATGGAACACCGGAGGCCATTCCCGGGCTGCATTTAACCGCGGAGGAAAAGGAATATCTGGCGCCATTTTGCAAAGCGCTGCAGCACACCAGCATCCACCAACTCACGGAAGTCAAAGACATCGTTAAAACCATTGAAGAGAAATCGGCCCATCTTTCCACATGGAAACAGCTCATTTTACAGGCGTTATCGGCGTGCAACGAACCGAAATACCATGAATTAATCAGACTTTGCCATGATGAACCGTTATAAAATACTCATCGTTGACGATCTTCCCGAAAACATTCAAACGCTGACCAGGTGTTATGAGACGCTCCATCCGGAGTATATCCTCTACCAGGCTACCTCGGGAAAGGCAGCTTTGGAGATCGCCGGAACCATGAAGATCGACCTGATTGTTTCCGACTGGGAGATGCCGGGCATATCGGGGATCGACCTGGTGAGGTCGTTGAAAGCCGATACCCGCACAGCGCACATTCCCGTTATCATCGTCACCGGGGTGATGCTCTCCTCTGCCGATCTTGACATCGCCCTGTCGGCCGGCGCTTACGATTATCTGCGGAAACCTGTTGAACACACTGAACTTGCCGCACGCACACATGCAGCCATTCATTACGTGGAGTTGCACAGGAAGGAACTGGCTGACAAAAATCTCGAACTGACCCAAAAAACCATTTTGCTGACCCGCAACAACCAGTTCAACCTTGAGATCGTCAGAAATCTGGAAAGGCTTGAAATGATGGTTGAGGGTCAACCGGAAGCCCAGTCGATCATCAGGGAAATCCTTGATAATCTCGACCGGCAAAGCAGGGAAAGCAACTGGGGCCATTTTGAAATGGCATTCCACAATGTGCATCCCGAGTTCTGCAAAAATATCATTACTGAGTTTCCCGGCCTCACACCCGGCGAACTCCGGCAATGCATCCTGATACGACTGGGGATGAATAACAAGGATATGTCATCTGTGCTGTATCAGAGTCCCGACAGCATCAGGGTAACCCGCTTCAGGATACGCCGGAAACTAAAGGTCGGCAACGATACCAACCTGCAATCCTTTCTCTGCCGGATCTGAGAGCGTTCCTGCGTTTTTTTTCTTTTCTGCTAACATTTTGCTACGCTTTTCCCGGACCAAACGGTACCGACCGGTATTATATTTGCCCGCACTTGCTAACCAACCATAATTAAAAGCAAGTCTTTCTCTACAGAGGCCTGATATGACGACCTTAGAAACAAAATTTACCTCTTCATTTTCCGGAATAACTGAAATTGTATTCGGCAACATTGAATGCCGGCAAATCAGGCATTGCAATCGATCTATGAGTTGAAACCGGCATAACACAAAGTAATTTACAAAGGTGTCCTAAAGTGTGAATGTAGCATTAAAATCAATATATTTAAAGTGATCTTATGAAAAAACTTATCCAAATCACCATGATTGCGCTTCTCATATTTGGAAGCGTTAAACTGACAGCCGGCACTTACTCAGGCGGTGGAGGAATTAATGGGAATCCTTACAAAATCGCCACTGTAGCTGATTTGATTGAACTTTCTAATACTCCGGCAGATTGGAGTAATACTTTTATCCAAACAGCGGATATTGTGTTTAACAGCGACCATACGCTACAGGACTGGGATGGCGATGGCAATCCCGGACCGGCAGAAGGTTTTCTTCCTATTGGAAACAATAACCATCCGTTTGGTTCAAGATACAACGGACAAAACTACACGATATCCAACTTGTATATAAACCGCCCCACAACTGATTATGTGGCATTATTCGGGTGTACAAGCGGCTTCGGCACAATGGAGAACATACACCTGATTAATGCTACGGTCATAGGCCATGATTATGTCGGCGGTTTAATTGGAATGAATAAAGGCGATGTATACTGCTGTTCTTCAACCGGAAGTATTACTGGCGCCAATAATGTCGGCGGCCTGATTGGATGGGACTATAACGCCACTACAAGATATTGCTCTTCAGCCGCTAATGTTACTGGTACCGGTACAGGTACTGGATCATTG
>JBAXFM010000434.1:0-3494 GCA_037139855.1 Bacteroidota bacterium | reverse complement strand
TCTATCGCTCTAACCAACTGAGCTACGACCACCATGTTTGATTTTGCAAAAGTACAAAAAAATATTATCTGACAAACCACAATTCACGATCTTGCAGTGATTTTTAAAAAGCGCATCCTGATCTCTTCCGGTTCACTGAGTTCCCTGGCGTGGAAAAAGTTCAGAAAAAATCGTCTTGGCTTTGGCTCTCTGGTGTTTATAGGCATTACGGTATTGGTGGCTTGTCTTGGATATCTGATCACACCCGATTCCACCCCTTTTGCCAACGATCAGTACCTTGAGCTGGGCTTGAAAAAACCTGGTTTTTCAGTAACGATGCTGCCCGTTAAAATCAACATTCCAGCCACCGGCCACAATTTTTTTAAAACTATGGTTTCTGGAAAAAGAGAAAGTTTTCAAAATATTCCAATCCGCTCATATTCAATCAAAAACAACCACATTGCCTTCATCGGGTATGGGGCCCTTCCAGGGGATGCCTCGATGGTTACCATATTGCCATTGAATGATACGGAAACGCCGGTGAAAAAGACTTTCCTGTTAGGCACCGACCGATTCGGACGTGATTATCTCAGTCAGCTGATGATCGGAACCCGCGTAAGCCTTTCCGTGGGACTGATCTCTGTGCTGATTTCCCTGGTGATCGGAATTTTTATCGGAGCCATCGGAGGCTATTACCGCGGATGGGTTGATAACCTGATCATGTGGCTGATAAACGTGGTATGGTCAATCCCGACACTATTGCTTGTTATTGCCATAACCTTTGCACTGGGAAAAGGTTTCTGGCAGGTTTTTATTGCTGTCGGTTTAACCATGTGGGTAGAGGTTGCCCGTGTGGTTCGCGGACAAATTCTGAGCATCCGCGAAAAAGAATATGTGGAAGCTGCGAGAGCGCTTGGCTTTTCTGACTTCAGGATCATCTTCCACCACATTCTCCCCAACGTGATGGCTGCCGTAATCGTTATTTCCGCCGCCAACTTTGCTTCAGCCATCCTCATGGAGGCCGGGTTGAGTTTTCTGGGACTTGGAGTACAGCCGCCGGTACCTTCCTGGGGATCGATGATTAAAGAAAACTATGGATATATCGTACTCGATTATGCATACCTGGCCATCTTGCCAGGCGTTGCGATCATGCTCATAGTGCTTGCCTTCATGCTGATGGGCAATGCACTGCGCGATGCCCTTGATGTAAGAATGTCGGAGGTTTAATACTTGATTTTCTTTGGCTCCAGATTGCCACAATGTTCTGGTCCCTTGATGCGGCAATTTCCTTTGTTAAAAAAGAACTTCAGGGAAAAATAGAGATCAAGGCCGGTAAAATCGTTGAAATGAAAAAATCCCCCGAGTTTATCCGTACCAATGGTGAGGCAGTAAACCCGCAAGGCCAAACCTATCCTTACCAATTGCCAGTTATACAAGGAAACGGGCATGCTCGCCTCAAGCCATCTGGTTTCATAACGCGGGGTGATAGAAAGTTCGGCCGGTCTGGAGATAGCAGATTTTGACATTGGAAACCCATAAATCAAACTTGCATTGACATACCAGTATTTCCTGAGATGATAATCGAACTGAACACTCAATGCTGATGGAAGCCATAAAGTGAATTTATCGCCTGCATAAGCCGAAGTTGTATCGCCATAAAACTGGTAACTGAGGGTGTCGAGAAACTGATGAATGGTTCCGAATTGCAAGCTGGTTACATTTTCCCAATAGGAACTGCGGTTGTCGATGTTCATCTTCGTGGCATTGGTTTTGAAGTTTATGCCCCCTATATCAATCAAGGCAACCCCGACCCGGTAAATATAATCTTCGTAAGGCTGAGCGCATAATGTATTAAAATATTCACATTGATGGTATCGCGACAGCCGGGTATAAGTCACACCCAGATCTACGCCAAACCCTCCCCCTTTGAACAACGGCGAGGTCATGGCAGCGTTGGCATTGTAATCGATCGGCAAAGCTAATCCCATTTCCGCATCCATGTTTTTAACATTTATTGTGGAGTCATCCAGCACGGTATAATCCAATTGCTTGATATTAACATACATGCCACCCAATCCCATCAGGCGTTTAACCGAAATTCCGGCTGAAATAACATCAAAGCCACGTGCATAAAATGTGTTGCTGTAGCTTACGCCGATTTCACCCCATGACATTGCAGTCCCCCTGATCGGACCATTGTCAACGTAATTGATATTATGCTGAGGCTTGTAGTTTAATCCGAGATATATGAAATTGGCCATTTCATATGGAATGTTGGTCAACGAAGATACTGTTCGCACAGCAGTGCTCAACCCAAAAGCATGGTGACCCCATATCAACATTGCCCCCGGACCATTGATGCGTGTTTGAACAAAGGCCGACTTGTTTCTTGTGTTGGGGTAATGATAAAAAATACGTTGCTCCGTTCCAAATTCTTCATTATGGGTTGGCCATTGATAACCGGCTTTGAAAAAATTACTGAACCTGTAATCAGATTTTTTCATGTACAGATAATTATTCTGAACAAAAACATCCAGCCCGATTAGCTGGATATCGAGATATGTTTTGGAATTATGAAGGGCGCTTGGGTTGAGCTGTATGCCGTTTATCCCGGAATAATTGCCTAAAGTCGTACCCAGCATATCCTGTGCCTGGCCGGAAACGCATATGAGAAGGCTAAAAGCAATGAAAATATATTTTTTGAAAAATTTCATTATTCCGATCTATTAACCTGCTGAACCATATAAGCAATCACACCTGAAAGATATAACCCTTTAGTTCCAATACCATTACATAATTATCACCAATAGTTACATCATTCACACCCTCTCTCAACAATACTTTTAACGAAATAGGTACGTTAATATTACAATTTGCTAATTTTGCAATCACAAACTAAAACTAAACTTATGGCAACTATTGCATTAAACGGAAATCCGATTCACTCCATTGGCTTACTTCCCGAAGTGGGAATGAAGACTCCCGACTTCCTCTTAACCAAGACAGATCTTTCTGATATTTCGTTGTCTGCCTTTGCAGGTAAAAAAATTGTTCTGAACATTTTCCCCAGTCTTGATACCGCCGTTTGCGCAACTTCGGTGCGAAAATTCAATGCTGAAGCTGAAAAACATCCGAACACCGTTGTTTTATGTGTTTCAAAGGATCTCCCCTTTGCCCATGCACGCTTTTGTGCCGCCGAAGGATTAACGAATGTTGTTTCAGCATCAGAATTGCGGAACCAGAATTTTGGCAACAACTATGGCGTATTGATTATCGATGGCCCGCTGGCTGGCTTGTTTTCACGCGCAGTGGTGATTGTTGATGAAAAGGGGATTGTGATTTACAGCGAGCAGGTACCCGACATTGTTCAGGAGCCAAATTATGATGCGGCTTTGGCATCATTGAAGTAAGCGATTGAAAAAAAGTGTACCTTTGCACTCCATTTTCAGAAAGATCCTTGATGCGGGTGTGGCGTAATTGGTAGCCGCGCAAGACTTAGGATCTTGTGCCTTCGG
>JBAXFM010000433.1:0-3498 GCA_037139855.1 Bacteroidota bacterium | reverse complement strand
AGTCCGACAACCATGCCAACCACGCCCCAGAAGAGCGTTGCATAGGCAAAGTTTTTTACAATTTTGTTGTCATAGTAAAATGTCTGATTTTCCATATGTTATTGGTTTGGTGATTGTTCTTTCATCAGGCTGGCGGGTTCAGTCAATGGCCCTGCGGTTTCCAGTGGTTTGTCATCATCAAAAAGGATCCTTACCGAAGAACTGTACGTATCATCGTATTGCCCGTTGCGAACCGACCAGAAAAATGCGGCCAGGAAGCCGCCGGCGAGTACCACACTAAAAGCAACAAGGACCAGGATTACACTCATATTTTTTTACTTTGAAGCAAAATAAAGATTAAAGTATCTAATTTCCAAAATCCAGACACTGAAATATAGACTTTTCTATATATTTATATTCAGTCTAAATTCACGAGTTTACGTCAAACTTACTAAAACGGGCTGATATCAATACAGATAGCGTAACAAACGCCACAATTGTTACGGAACTCAAGGGCATTAGAATGGCCGAAACAACTGGTGATAAATTGCCGGTAATGGCAAAACTTAAACCAACAACATTGTATAAAAAGGATAGCCCCATGCTAAGGAAAACGATTCGCATGCCGGTACGGCTGAAAGCCAGGAAATCGGGAAGGTGGCGAAATTGTCCGGACTCAAGAATGGCATCGCAGGCAGGAGAAAAATGGTAAATATCATCGGCTATGGAAATTCCGCAGTCACTTTCACGCAAAGCGCCGGCATCATTGAGTCCATCGCCGATCATGAGTACTTTTTTCCCGGATGCTTTCAGGTTGCGGATATATTCAAGCTTTTCCCTGGGTGATTTATTGAAATTTAAATGATCCCTGGAAGGAAAAAATGCCAGCAGGTTGGACAATTCAGCATCATTGTCACCCGAAAGCAGATGAAGTTCATACCGTTGTGCCAGTTCTGACAAAACCTCCTTCATGCCTTCCCGGTACTGGTTGTTAATGCCAATAAACCCTAACACCTCATCATCCATAGAGATAAAAGTTCTGCCGCCAGATGCAGCCATGGCAGCGGAACCGGTTACAAATTTCTCAGAACCAATGCTCAGAAACCGGCCATTGACCGTCCCTTCAATGCCTTTTGAGGGCACTTCCGTAAAACCGGTTACCGGGAAGGCTGTAAAGCCCTGCAACTGTCTGTAAATAGCCACACTGGCCGGATGAGTTGAATGTCGTACCAGCGACGATATACAGTGCAACTGCTCGTGTGATGCGGCCAGTGAACCAAGATCAGCCCCCAGGCCATCGTTGCGGGTGATGGTGCCGGTTTTATCAAAAACGATCGTGTCAATTTTTGAGAGCGCCTCAACAACCCCCGTCCGCTTCAGATAAAAACTATTCCTTCCGAAAACCCGCATCGTGCCGCCAAGGGCAAAAGGATAAGTCATGGCAAGCGCACAGGGACAGGCGACAATCAGGATGGCGGTGACCACCAGGAACGCCATGGACGGGTTGTAGTACCACCAGAAAATTCCAGAAACAGTTGAAAGTACGAGGATCATCACGGTAAAATACCGGCTGATAACATCGAGGATCGAATCCCACCTGGTTTGCTTTTCTCCGCCGGTCATGTCCTGGTTCCACAATTCGGTGAGGCGGCTCTGGGCAACTTCACGTTCAACAAGCAGTTCGATGGAGGCGCCCACCTGTCGTCCACCGGCAAAAACACGTTCTCCTTCTTTTTTGGTCACCGGTGAGGACTCACCACTCACGAAACTGTAATCGATGGAACCATCGCCTTTTACCAGCAGTGCATCCGCCGGCACCAATTCCGCGTTTCTCACGAGAATACGCATGCCGGTTTTCAGATTTTTGATGGGAATAACCGACTCAACTCCCAAATCAGATATTAAAGTGACGGCAACCGGAAAGTAAGACCGGTAATCGCGTTCGAAAGAGAGCGCCTGGTAGGTTTTATCCTGGTACCAACGACCAATGGAAAGGAAGAAAACCAGACCTGCCAGCGAATCCATGAATCCCGGTCCGGTGCCGGAAAGGATCTCATAAGCGCTTCGAAAAAACAGAACGAGAATTCCGATGGCAATGGGTACATCAATGCTGATAAACCTCTTTCTCAATCCTTTGTATGCCGAAATGATAAAGACCGAACCCGAATAAAAGGCAACCGGGATACCAAACAGGATGTTCAGCAATCCGAAGTTCTGACGCAGCAGATTCTCAACAGCATCATTCACACTGAGGTAAGCCGGGAAGCTGAACAGCATGATATTCCCGAAACAAAAACCGGCAACGCCCAACCGGTAGTAAATTCCGCGGTTAACCTTCCGTTTAGCCCCTTTTTGAAGCGTATCAAGTGTTAGTTGCGGAATGTAATTGATGGAGACCAGCAATTCAACCAATTGCCGTAACGTCAGTTTTGCATCATGAAAAGTGATGATCACCTCTTTTTTTACAAAGTTTACCGTGGAATGCATTACGCCCGGATGCAGCCGCTGCAGGTTTTCAAGCAGCCAGATGCAGGAACTGCAATGAATGGCCGGGATGAACAGTTTTACTTTGCTAACCCCATCTTCAGAAAACTCGAGCAATTCCCTGCGGATTTCGTCATTATCCAGATAGGCGAACCGCTTGCCAACCTCACTGCCTCCTGCCTTTAAACCGGGATGCTCTTCATACTTATAGTAATCACAGGCATTACTCTGGCTTAGTATCTCGTAAACGGTTTTGCACCCATTGCAGCAAAATATTTTCTCCTGCAGGATGATGGGCACGGTGCCGCAATCTTCTCCACAGTGATAGCATGCATTCGCGTCTTTTTCCGGATTCCGGATTGGTGAATTATTTTGCATTGATTTTTTTATGACGCGCAAAATTAAACAAAACGGTGTTGCTTTGTCAAAATTTACACATCAATACGACTTGATATTTCGGTATATTTGCTTCGTTAATAAATACACAATCATGGTTGAACATGTAGATCTATCGCTGATTGACTGGTCGCGGGCCCAGTTTGCATTGACTGCCATTTATCACTGGATTTTTGTGCCGCTTACCCTTGGACTGGCCTTTATTGTCGCCATCATGGAGACGATTTATGTCAGAACCGGAAACCCGGAATGGAAGCAGATTACCAAATTCTGGATGACCCTGTTCGGGATTAACTTTGCCATCGGAGTTGCCACCGGGATTATCCTGGAATTTCAGTTTGGCACCAATTGGTCGAACTATTCATGGTTTGTTGGCGACATTTTCGGAGCGCCGCTTGCCATCGAAGGGATTATGGCATTTTTTCTCGAATCAACCTTTATCGCGGTCATGTTTTTCGGGTGGAATAAGGTAAGCAAACGTTTCCATCTCGCCGCTTCATGGCTCACAGCCATCGGCGCCAATCTTTCCGCGTTGTGGATCCTGGTAGCCAACGCCTGGATGCAATTTCCGGTGGGCATGCAGTTCAACCCTGATACGGCCCGCAACGAAATGGTCAACTTCTGGGCGATCCTGTTTTC
>JBAXFM010000432.1:0-3520 GCA_037139855.1 Bacteroidota bacterium | reverse complement strand
TAAATTTCCAGACTTATGCTTCATTTTGCAAACATACGGTCTTCTCCCCGGGGAGAAGGGGAGCATTCCCTCTCCCTGAGGAGGGGGTCAGGGTGAGGTAGTTTAAAAATCATTAACATTTAAAAATATGAACAAAATCTGGATCATTGCAAAGAGAGAACTAAGATCATTTTTCGACTCCCTGATGGCCTATGTTATGATTGTGCTTTTCCTCGGATTCAGCGGTTTTTTTACCTGGATTTTTGGCAGCGACATCTTCCTGATCGGGCAAGCCAGCCTGCAATCCTTTTTCGGTATCTCCTTCTGGACACTCTTTTTCTTCATTCCGGCCATTACCATGGGATTACTGGCCGAGGAGCAAAAGTCGGGAACCATCGAACTGCTGGTAACCAAACCGGTAAGCGATTGGCAAATCATTGCCGGGAAATTCCTGGCAGCTTTTTTACTCATCTGTGTTGCACTGGCCCTCACCCTGCCCTATTATATCACCGTGGCCAATATCGGCAAAATCGATCACAGCGCCGTGCTGATGGGCTACCTGGGGCTGCTTTTCATGAGCGCCTCCTACATCAGCATCGGACTATTCGCCAGCAGCATTACTACCAATCAGATTGTTGCCTTCCTGGTCGCCCTTTTCATCGGGATCTTCTTTCACCTCATCTTTGGCCTTGTGGGCGGCAGCTCAGGGGGGTGGTTTGCCAGCCTGCTTGGCTATCTGAGCCTCGCCACACATTACGAATCGATGGCACGGGGGGTGATTGATTCCAAGGATATTTTCTATTTTCTTTCAATCATTTTTGCCGGGCTTCTTGGTACCGAACTTGTTCAGTCGAGACGCCACGCTTCTAATTAATTCAACTTATTTGCTTATTCAGTTAACAGGAAAGAACCATGAAGAGTAAAAAATCGATTTATACTTACATTTTGCTGATTGTGCTGGTGATTGTTTTCATCAACCTTTTGAGCGACCGATTTTTCCTGCGCCTCGATTTCACAGCCGACAAACGTTACACCCTGAGCGATGCCACGAAAAACATCCTCAAATCACTGAAAGAGCCCATTACCGTGAATGCTTATTTCAGCGAAGAGCTTCCTCAACAGTTTTCTCAGCTCCGGCGTGATTTTAAGGAGGAACTCATCGAATATTCAAACAGGTCAAACGGGAAGGTAATGTTTGAATTCATCAACCCCAACAAGGACGAAGCTTCCGAACAGAAAACGATGCAGGAAGGGATCAATCCTGTGCTGATCAATGTACGGGAAAAGGACCAGGTAAAACAGCAGAAAGCTTATATGGGCGCGGTGGTTCACTACGGCGATAAAAAGGAGGTGATTCCACTCATCCAGGCAGGGTCGGCCATGGAATACAGTCTGTCGACCAGTATCAAGAAAATGACGGTTGACAACAAGCAGAAAGTGGGTATCCTTCAGGGACATGGCGAAACATCGCCCAACTCGCTGATCCAGGTTATGCAAGCCCTCTCGGTACTCTATGAAGTTGCACCGGTAAACCTGGATGAGGGTTCAGTCAACCTGTCCAATTACAAAACACTGGTCATCATCAACCCGCGTGACAGTTTTCCGCCCTCGCACTTTGCAAAACTTGACGAGTTCCTGTCAACCGGAAAAAACATCTGCATCGCTATGGACAGGGTAACCGGAAACCTGCAAACTCTCAGCGGAACAGAATTAAAAACCGGTGTTGAACGGTGGCTGGAAGGAAAAGGCATCAGAGTCAACCCAAATTTTATCATCGACCAGAATTGCGGAAGTGTGATGGTAAACCAGCAACAAGGCGCCATGACTTTCCAATCAAACATGCGGTTCCCTTATTTACCGATTATCACAAAGTTTGCTGAACATCCGGTAACCAAAGGCCTCACTTCGGTGATGATGCAGTTTGCAAGTTCCATCGATTTTTCATCGCCTGGCGGAGATGTGACTTATACTTCTCTTGCAACCACTTCGGAAAAGTCAGGAACAATGAATCCACCGGTGACCTTCAACATCAACCAGAACTGGCAGCAACAGGACTTTCAACGGTCGGGGCTTACTGTTTGTGCACTGGTAAGTGGCAAACTGGCAGGAACCATGACTTCACGGATGATCATCATTTCCGACGGCGATTTCCCAAACAACGGAGAAGGCCAGCAGGCCCGGCAGCTTCCACCCGATAATGTGAACCTCATGGTTAATTCCATCGATTGGCTGTCGGACGATACCGGACTAATCGACTTACGCAGCAAGGAAGTTAGTTCCCGCCCGATCGATCAGATGGATGATGGGAAAAAAGCAATGCTCAAATATCTGAACCTGCTCCTTCCCATCTTTTTGATTCTCGGCATTGGCATCGTAAGGTATCAGTCGCGCCGGAATCTGCGGATTAGGCGTATGAATGAAAATTACATTTAAGGAGAAGATTCGTAACTTTACCGGCTATTCTTATCCTTAAATTGCTTTGTGCCTTGAAAGATATTCTTAAAAAGATCAACGACCTTGCCGGGAAATATTCTGATTATACCGCAGGCAACCTCTCTAAACTTGTTAAAATCAAATCGCTCAGCACGGGAGAACAAGCCATGGCCAAAGAATTGACACGCCAGATGCTTGAAGCCGGTTTTGATGAAGTACGTACTGATGGTCTTGGCAATGTAATCGGTCGCATTGGCAGCGGGAAAAAGATCCTGGCATTCGATGGCCATATCGACACGGTTGATACCGGCAACCTCGCCAACTGGAACAGTGATCCGTTCTCTGGCGAGATCCGCGATGGTTTTGTGCATGGCCGCGGCACCGTTGACCAGAAAGGCGGTCCCGCTGCATTTGTCACAGCCGGCCGTATTCTGAAGGAACTTGCTTTCGACCGCAACCTTACCATTTACTTCACCGGTACGGTCATTGAAGAAGATTGCGACGGACTTTGCTGGAAATATCTGGTGGAAGAAGAAAAAATTATCCCTGATTTTGTGGTCATTACCGAACCAACCAACCTGAATATTTACAGGGGCCACCGCGGAAGAATGGAGATGGCGGTAACCTTCAAAGGCATATCTTCCCACGGATCAGCGCCCGAACGCGGCAGGAACGCAATCTACGCGGCTTCCCGTGCCTGCCTGGAGATCGAAAAGCTGAACGAACGATTAAAGTCAGATGATTTCCTGGGCAAGGGCAGCGTGACCATTTCGGAATTTGCATCAGGGAGTCCTTCTTTATGTGCTGTCGCCGACTACGCCCGTATTCACCTCGACCGCCGGCTAACCTGGGGCGAGACGAAAGAATCCGCCTTAGCTGAAATCCTTGAAATCGTGAAAGATATGGATGCTACGGTAGAAGTGCTTCAATATGAGGAAACTGCCTATACCGGTCTGCGCTATGGTATGGAAAAGTACTATCCCACCTGGAAAATCGAAGAAGATCATCATCTGGTGGTTCGTGCCCAGGAGGCTTTTGCAGGCCTGTTCGACAAAGAACCCATCACGGATAAATGGACCTTTTCCACCAATGGCGTCACGATTAACGG
>JBAXFM010000431.1:0-3532 GCA_037139855.1 Bacteroidota bacterium | reverse complement strand
AAATAAAACTATCGCGGTAATCCCGGATAATACAAATGAACTTAGCGTCGGGGAAAATCTTTCTTAATCGATTGGCCGACATGGAATAAACCGGATTCTTATCGCCAATCCACAAGGTTTCCTCTTTGTGATACAAGGAGTATGCATAATAATTAATGCTTTTCAAAAAGAGTTGGATAGAACCCTTATCTTGATATTTCAAAAGTTCACCAATGATGAATTCTTTATCCAGTTTCAGGTTTTCAACCCGCCGGATGTTAAATTTGGAAAAGTAAAAAACCTGATCGACAAACGACCTGATGGTGCCTTCATCCCAATGCTTTACCCTTTTAAACCGTTGATATAAAAAAAACAAAATCGGGAACTCAGGGGCGATACGGATATTGGGATGCGCATTGAACAGGGTGGTAAGCAAAGTGGTTCCCGAACGGGGCCGACCCAGAATAAAAAACATTGGAATCTTACTTAAGTCGTCCATCGCGATAACAGATTTTGTTTTGAATGAATGAAAACCAAATTTCGGACAAAAATAAACAATTGCCACCGAGTTTTCTCTCTTTTCTCTGTGTAACTCTGCGTGTCTCTGTGTAACTCTGTGTAACTCTGTGTAATTTCAATCAAATACCCACAAAACTCATATACAAAAACCAATATCTGTTTTTTATGCTAACTTGCAGCCGTAAAATGATTAAAATCACTGTAAAACTGAAATGAGCATAAACAAGACCCCAAAACTTCTCCTTATTAATCCTGTCAATCAAAAGCGGAAAGGCTTTGTGAATGACCCGAGTACCCGTTTTATGCCACTGGGTTTGGGAATTGTCGCAGCCCTGACCCCTGCTCATTGGGAGATGGAACTGCTGGATGAAAGTTTTGAGGAATTTACTTTCAAGCCTGCCGATCTGGTTGCATTGACCGGTTTTACAGCGAATGCTCAAAGGGCTTATGAAATTGCGGCGGTATACCGCGAGGCAGGCATACATACGGTGATGGGAGGCATTCATGCTTCCATGTGCACTGATGAAGTATTAAGGTATCTTGACACGGTGGTTACAGGCGAGGCAGAAGGCGTCTGGCCTGCGCTGATTGCCGATTTTGAATCGGGCAAAATCTTGCGACGGTATGAAGGTGGAATTACCGACATACAGGATGTTCCGCATGTGAGGAGGGAAATTTTTAAATACCCGTATATCTATGATTTGGTACAAACTTCGCGGGGATGCCCCAATGGATGCGATTTTTGTTCAGTTACACAGTTGTGCGGAAAAACATACAGGGAACGCGAAGTAGCAGAAATTCTGGATGAACTTGAAGAAACATCCCGTCCGATGCTTTTTTTTGTGGATGATAATCTGATTAACAACAAAAAAGGAGCCGATGAACGTGCAATCAGGCTTTTTAAAGGCATGATTGAAAGAGGAATTAACAAAGTATGGTTTTCCCAGGCAGCATTAAACTTTGCGGATAATGATGAGGTTCTTTATTGGGCCAGGAAGAGCGGATGTAACATGATTCTGATGGGTATTGAAGCAGAAACACCCCAGGCGCTCAAAGATGTCAGAAAGAACCTGAATCTGAGCCGGGGCGTTGAATCCTATGACAAGATATTTAAAAAAATACACAGGCATGGTATTGGCATTCTGGGTTTTATGATTTTTGGGATGGATAGTGATAAAAAAGAAGATTTATTTGCCCGCCGCGATTTTATTAAAAAATGCACCGTAGATTCCTACCAATGCACGATCCTTACCCCACTACCGGGTACGGCTCTGTTTAACCGGATGAACAGTCAAAACCGGATTGTTGTAAATGACTATCCAACCGATTGGCAACAATATGACAATACAAGAGCTACGATAAAAATGCCAAACATGAGCATTGGTGAGATAGAATCTACGATGCATGAGATTTGGCTTAGTTTATACAATAAGGAGACCATGCGAAGGAAAATGTTCAGAACCCTCTGGAATACGAAGAGTTTTATGACGGCTTACTGGTCTTATGCCAGTAATCATAACTACGGAAGGATGTTTTTTGAAAATATTTCTGTAACACATCCCAATGGAGTGAAGTCCAACTTAGAATGGAAGAACCGAAAGCGGACAATGTATCTTAAAATCACCGATATGGTAGTCTGGTTAATTTATCAACTTGCCTGGACGAAGATGATAAAGCGGCTTTCAGGGAAATAGAATGAAAAACAGGGATCTTACCTGGATCTTCGTTTCGCAGAAAAGATCTTTTTAAAATCACGGATAAAATAGAAATCGCTTTTTCGTACCCTCAGAATTTCAGTCAGCGGCATGCCAATCAGCCGGGAATACACCAGGATAAAGGCAATGGATCCGATGCCATAACTGATATTGGTGGCCCAGGCCGCCCCGACTCCTCCATACCGTGGAATGAGGAAAAGATTCGCGATAAAGTTAATGATCAGGGCAGGCAGAAATGCATAGATGGCAATCTGAGGCTTTCCCATGCCGGTGAGGCGGCTGTTAAGGATGCGGAATCCGATCAGCAGGAAAATTCCGGGGAGTACCACCTGGATCATCGTGGCGCTGTGTGAAAATTCTTTGCCAAATATCAATGGGATCAATGGCGGTGCTATGAAAAATATGACAATTCCTGCAAGAAAGCCTATGATCAGCGAAACGCGGAAGATGGAAGCGACCGTGCGGTGAACCTGTTTATCGTCGTTGGAATTGGCGCTGCGGCTGAGAATGATGGTCTCAATGGCCATTGGCACATGCCATAATTGTTCGGCAATCTGCATGGCCAGGGAATAGAATCCGACCTCCTCCAGCGTTGAAAGTTTCTTCAGCATCAGAATGTCCATGCGGTAATTGAGTTGCATGATAAACACGGCGATGGCATTCACCAACCCGAGTTTGATCATGCTTTTCATGATGCCTTCGTGATATTTCCAGGTGATGTTGTACCGGAACTGGATGATGATAATCCGGTAGGTGATGGAGAACATGATTAAATTGGCCAGAGCAATAGCCATGAATGCGCCGAGTACCGACATTTTCAGGCCCCAAACAAACAGGATGGTAAGCAGCAGGGTCATGATGGTAGGCCCGGCATTCAGGATGCTGGCCCTTTTAATGTCCTCTTTTCCAAGAAAAACTCCTCCCGCAAACACGTTGGTCAGCAGGAGAGGGATCGTTAGCAGGACAAGGACAATAATCAGAGGATCGAAAGGCTGACCGGATGAAAAGAAATAGACAAACCCGCAGATCAGGATGCTCAGCACGCTGGTCCATAACAACAGCAGGAACAGCGCTGAAACGATATGGTCCTCAGGCAGAAGTTTATTCCCGATATGGTAAATCGTGCTTCTGCGTATGCCCAGTTGCGTAAACCCAATCACCATGATCGGCACGACAATGATGGCCGAATAGAGACCGAATCCGGCGGCGCCAAGCCAGCGGGTTAGGATTACGCCAATGGCCAGGTTACAGAAAGTCACCGTAAGGTTGCTTCCCAGCAGGCTGAGGATATCACGCAGGTAGCTTCTTTTTGCCAAAAT
>JBAXFM010000430.1:0-3534 GCA_037139855.1 Bacteroidota bacterium | reverse complement strand
CGGTGAACCCCAAACAAAAACTACAGCAATTCACAGGTGAAATAAAAGCCGGTGGATTCAAAGAGTCATTTAATGGAACTATTCCATTTGAGGAAAGGGGAAAAGGATTTCAGGCGGCCATTGCGTATGATAATGGCGGCGCTTTGGTCATAGAAGGCTGCATCCCGTTGCAGGCATTCGCCACCGACCCGAACCTGTCGAAGTGTCTCTCCCTGGGTTTTATGATTGAACAAAAAGGCGGTGGTTCCGGTGAGAGAGGCCAGCAGGGTGAAATGCAAGGCAACGGTCCTCCGGGCGGAATGCAGGATGACATGGGCGGTGGAATGCAAGGCGGCCAGGATGGCGGTAACGGGATGGGTGGTGGAAGAGGCCAGGGAGGCGGACATGGCGATGGACAAGGTGGCGGGCAACATGACAGGAATGGTCAGCAGGACCAATCAAAAACATTTAAAATCTGGCATAAATTCTCGGTAGCTAAAACTCCCTGAACAAGGTCAGGAGGTCACAATGTCAGTACTTCAGCGTTACCGTCATATCACTGCCTGCTGACAATTTTGATGTTTTGATGAAGATCATCCCCTTTTTTTCATCCGGGTTGAAGTACCAGCCGGTTTGTTTTTTATCATAATCCTGAACTTTCCTGAAATGCTGAAGTTTTCCATCGGGAATTGAAATCTGTTTTGGAACCACGGAACTGTGAAGCTGAACCAGGTAGGTTCTGGCCTTTGGCTTTCCGGTATAGTTTCCTTTGGCCCATCCGATATAGATTTCGGTCACCCGGTTCACATCATCAACCAGGGCATTAAACCTGGTAACAGCCAACTTCCCTTCCCGGTATTCACGGTTGGAACCTTCGTCTTCGGTCATGCCGAATTCAGCGCCAATACCGGGATAGATATCCAGCGTAAGGGTATCGGCCGGGCGTTCATTGTCGTAATTCATTTGCTGATACAATGGAATGATGGAACCGGCCCTGACGAAAAGCGGCAATTTATCGAGGGGCGCCGGATATCCGTTGAGGGTGGTTCGTCCATCATAAACAGTCCCGTCCCAGTAATCGACCCATCTGCCATCGGGCAGATAGATGCTGTCGCGTTTTTCTTCATCGCGGTACACGGGAGCCACCAGCAGGTTTTTTCCCAGCAGAAATTCATATTGGGTGGCTGTTCCCAGGGCTACCGGATCATAGGGATACTCGAGTACCAGGGCACGAACAGCGGGGACCCCTGTTTTAGCGGCTTCATGGCACAGCGAGTACATGTAAGGCGTAAGACGCAGCTTCAACTGCAGGTATTTGCGGTTGATGGAGGTGTAAGGTTCGCCATAAACATAAGGCTGTTTATCTTTTGGCGCCCAACCCGACATGGACATAAGCGCGGGCGTAAAACATTTCCACTGAAGGTCGCGGGTGAATGTTTTATCGCTTCCGGCAAAGATGCCGTCGATGTCGCCCGTGGCGCAATTCTGGGCCGACAGTCCGGAACCGGTTACCGTGGGGATGTGCCAGCGGATGTAATTCCACGATCCTTTCTGATCGCCGGTCCATACCACCGAGTTGCGGTGCGTACCCGCCCAGCCGCAAACCGACCACACAAATCCCCGGGCATCGCTGTTATGTTCAATGCCTTCGTAGGCGGCACGGCATCCGTCGATGGCGAACTTATAACCTTCGCCCACCCAGGCTACATCGAGTTTGCAAAGCCGGGTTCCGTAGAGGCTTACTTCCCGGGCAAGTTTTTCAACCCCATTTTCCGTCCATAAACCGGTGTGGAATCCTCTTTTGCGCAGTTCTTTCACCACCGAGTCGAGTTTGGTATAGCCGCAGCCATACCCATCGTTGGGCAGGATCCATCCGCGGGGCATGTTGTTGGCAATATACTGGTCGGCGATCAGCGGAATCACATCGGGGGTGGTACCGGCATAACCGGTGGTGTTTTTACCCTTTTTATCGCCGCGGTTGTAGCAATTCGCGTCGCCCATTCCCAGGGCCCATCGTGGAGGCAGAAAAGGCTTGCCGGTGATGTCGGTGTAGGCATTGAGAATCTCCTTCAAAGAGTTGCCGGCAAAATAATAGCAATCAAAACGGGCTTCGGAATGTTGCAGCCGGAGGGTGTCGCCGAACGAATATTCCCCGGGGGCATAAGTGTTTCGCAAGGCGCCGTACCCGTTTGTGCTCATGTAAAACGGGGCGGGATTGGGCGCACCGCCATCTTCCCAGTTCCAGTCGATGCGCAGGGCGATGGTTTTTCCTCGGTGCGAAAACCGGCCATTCTGCATTCCGCCTCCGTAAAAATATTCTTTTTCGCCCCGGCGGAGAGATTGAACAGTTTCCCTGCCATAGGTTAGTCCGTGGGTTTCTTCCCACACCTGCGTCTGGTTATCCGGTTTATACATCGCAAAACGCAAGGGGTTCCGGTAGGCGCGCAAGGCGACGGCAGCAGTGGTCATCAGGTAATAATCCCCTTCTTCGAGAAATTGCACCCCGACATTTCCGTCGGGCGGGTAAATCACAATGTCGTTTGCCGCAGGATTGGTGAAAACACCGTCGTAGGCCATTTGTATCCTGAAAATATCATCCCTGGAAAAATCAACCTGCACGCGGGCATGGTTACATGCGAAGGTGAACACATTGCCGGCCCGGGAAAAACCGGTCACCTCGCCCAGCTGATAGGCCCGGGAATACAGCTCCATGGCAAGGGTATCGTTTTCTTTTCTTTCATCGGCAGCCAGGGAGGTATAAAACCTGATTTTATGGATGCCGAAATCGGTGAGATCGGTCGGGGGAAATGAAACTTCAACGGTATCGATGATTTTCAGCGGCTGCTTATCATTCAAAACAACCGTTACCTTCACCGGCGGACGGTTGTCGATGTGTAAAAAGCAATCGAATGGTTTGGTGATGGCCTTTGAACTCAGGTTGACCACCCTGAACCGGAATACATCGGCAGCGGTAAAGGTATTGCCCGATGCTTTATGCGAGACCAGCGCGGCAACCGACAAATCGGTATCCAGCGCTGCCGAAAGCTGCAGATCATCCACCATCCAGTACCAGGCGTAGATCCCTTTCCAGTAGAACCGCAGGTAGACTGTTTTCTGGAAAGCGGCAGTCTGCGTGATGTTCAGTTCCACCTTCATCGGATTCGGGCAATCTCCTTCTGAGCCAATTCCCTGGCGGACTTCGTAGTCTTTCCAATCGGTGCCGTTGCGTGAAACCCCTACATACAATCCACCATCGGGCCTCACTTTTCCCCAGTCGTTCCACATGAAGTTCTGCATGAAGGTGAGGACCACGGAGTTTTTCCCGGAACAGTCAATGGCTGAAGTCTGAAAAAGGGCATCGGGCCAGATCCCTTTCTTTTCCCATCTGCGGTAATATTTATCAACCTTGACTCCCGGCGCAAACTGCATGTGAAAACCCCCGCTTTTGGAGGCGATGGGCGGCGCCTGCTGATCGCGGCCGTAAGACCCGGGAAAGGGCTGATTGGTACAATCCCAAACGATGCTGCTGTCGTTCATGGCTTTGCTGACCCATCC
>JBAXFM010000429.1:0-3543 GCA_037139855.1 Bacteroidota bacterium | reverse complement strand
ATTGCTGATTGTAATACTCGTCAAGAAAGTAATATTCAAACGGGTTTCCCGGAAAGAATTCATCAAATTGCTTTTTTATCTCCGAGAGGTTTGATGACGTATTTTGCGCATTTATTTTCAATACGAACAAACCTCTGACATCCCGACCGGTTGGCATGAACCTGAAAATATGGGGCTCAAAGGCTTGCTTAACCGACTGCTGATGAAAATCTTTCATTACCCCGACTACAGTATACATCTTCCCCCAGTAATCCACCTGTTGACCAATGGCGGCACCGGAATTTGGAAATCCCAGCCATTGTGAGGCGGTTTCATTCAGGATCAGTGCACTTGAATCGGATGGAAATTCTTTTGAAAAGTTGCGTCCGCTTACAAATTTCAGGTCAAACAATTTCACATATTCATAATCGATTCCCACGATCTGGTAGTTTTTGTTGTCGTTGGCTCCTTTTCTGGTAATTCCGCCGGCATCCCACCAAACTTGCTTGCCGGGGACATCAGTGGCAACGCTGAAATTGATTATTGCCGGGTTTTTCAGAAGCGCCTCTTTAAAAGTCTGTAACCTGCTTGCAAAGGAAACGTCGCGCACCCTTGGCGCCCTGATGATTAATTTGTTATCGGGACTGAAGCCAAGATCCTGGTTCTTCATAAACTGCAACTGCCGGAATACAGTGAAGGTGCTGATGAGCATCCCTAGTGCGATCACGAACTGGAACACGATCAGCCCTTTTCTCAGGTTAATCCCTCTGGCGCCATTTCCCGGTTTGCCTTTTAACACCGACACGGGTTTAAACGATGAGAACATGATCACAGGGTACAAGCCGGACAGAACAATGCCAGCCAGAAACATTAAAAGAACAATCAGCCAGAACCATGTTTGGCTCCATATTCCATAAACGACCGGGGTCCCGGTTATCTGGCGGAAGAGTGGCAGGAAGATGATCACAAGGAATAAAGCAAATACTACTGCGAATAAATTAAGGATCAAGGTTTCAAAAAAGAACTGCGACATCAACTGGCTTCGTGAGGCGCCGGATACTTTGCGCAATTCAACTTCTTTAGCACGGGTCAATGCACGTGCCGTTGAAAGGTTGATATAATTAACCCAGGCGATAACAATGATGAAAACAGACAATATTGAAAGAAAATTCACTGTATCACGATCGCCATTGACTTCAAACTCCAACATGTAATTTGAGGTAAGATGAATATCGTTCAGGGGTTGAAGCGGCAGTTCGCAGGTTAGTTTGTAATACTTCAGTTCTTCGCCAAATTCGGTCTCAACCAGTGCAGCCAGTTTCTTTTTCAACGACTTGATATCTGCATGCGGTTTGAGCAACAGGTAGGTGTACCAGCCACTGTCGCCCCATGAGTCTTCAACCTCTTTACCAAATTTCTGAAGAAGGTTTTGATAAGAGAGCAGGATGTCAAATTTCAGGTGCGAATTTGCAGGGATATCTTTAAAAATCCCGTTGACACGATAGCTTGTTTTTTTATCGACACTGAGGATTTGCCCCATCGGGTTTTGGCTGCCGAAATATTTTCTAGCAGTGGATTCAGAAATGAATGTTGTGTTTGGCTCTTTGATGCCATTGACCGGATCACCATCGATGAAGGGGTATTTGAAAATCTCAAAGAAATCAGGTTCGGCAAAATACATCCGCTCTTCAATAAATTTATTTTCCGGCTGCGACAATAATTTATTATCCCGATTTGAAACAGAGGCTTTAAACCTGAAAAGGCGAACCACCTTTTCAACTTCAGGAAATTTTTGCCTGATCCTCAATCCCGCAGGAGGGCAACAAGAGGCAAATTTTACGGCACCACCAGCCTGATCACAGCGCTCATAGCGAAGCCGGTATATACGGTCGTTGTATTTATGAAACCGGTCATAGCTTTTCTCATAATTCACGAAATATAAAATGAGAAGGCAGGAAGTCATCCCGATGGAAAGGCCAAAGATGTTGAGGAGAGAATATCCCTTATACCTACGGATATTCCGGAAGGCAACTTTCAAATAGTGTTTCAGCATTATTTTCAACTTTTTTATTCATACCTGAGTGCCTCCACCGGATTTCTCGTTGCTGCCCGCCAGGCTTGCCAGATTATGGCAGCAATGGCTATGGCTAACACAAATAAAGCACTTACTAAAAAATATCCAGGATGTAAATGGATATGCAGCACATATCCGGTAAGCCATTGGTTCATTACAATATAACTGCCAATTGAAGCAATAAAAACAGCAATGATAACAATGATCAGTGTTTCTTTGAATAAAAAAGAAAATACCTGGGCAATAGAACTGCCATTCACTTTACGAATCCCAATTTCCTTGGTACGGCGCGAGATCTTAAGAATGGTCAGAGCCAGTAAGCTTATCAAACTGATTATTCCAACTTCAGCCCCTCCAATGAATACCATTTTTGCAAGCCGGTTCTCTTTCCTGTACATTCCATCAAAGATATCCGCCAGATTGCAATGGTTAAAGATAAAATTTACATCAAAGCGATGAAAAATTGTCTTAATCTGCATCATTTGGCTTCCGGTCAATGGATTTAAACTGCGGATATATATATTGGGAGTTCCCCAATAACAATTTGCAATTACCAGGGGGGCGATGGGTTCACCCGGATTGGACATGTAATAAAAGTCTTTCACAATGCCAATGACTTCAACCCGGTTATCATTATAAAAAATGGCTTGTCCGGCTTTTGGTTTTAAACCCAGTAAATTGATAGCTGATTCATTTAAGACAACCGCCAGGCTGTCTGCCATGGATTGGCGAAAAAAACGTCCGTCAATCAGTTGAAAATTCATGAGTTCGCCAAAACCTGGCTTTTCGCGATATTCGTTGATGGCTTTGTTGCTGTTTTCCCCGTCAGCTAAAGTTCTGATGAACTGCCCGCTACATCCCCCACCCATAAAGTGTTCCCCACCACAAACCGCAGTAACGAACGGTAACTTTAATAATTCAGCTTTTACACTTTCGTACTTTTTTGAGATAGGATCACTGCAATTGCTGATCGTAATAACATTATTCTTATTGAACCCCAACGGTATATTGTGCAGATATCCTAATTGCGAAATAATGATGATGACACAGCTGATAAAAAAAGAGACTACCGTAAACTGTACAAATACCGATGCTATCGAGAGCCAGTTGTTGTTTCCGGGGCTTGAAATTTTCCCCCTTAATCCTAACGTATATTTCATACCTGAAAGATAGAGTACCGGATAACCAGCTGTAATCACCAGAAGCACTACCAATACGATCACACATGAAATAATTCCGTTAAATGATAGCAGATCGGAAAGATCGACTTTTGATTGCAACAAGATTGAAAGGTATGGCATTGATTTATAGATGATCAGGAAGGCTAAAATTGCAGAAAAAAGGAAAACGATTAATGTTTCTAAAAAAAACAGTTTGGCGATGCTGGCTTTAGTGGCGCCGAACATGGTTCGGGTTGATATTTCGGCAATGCGTCTTTCACCTTGTATGATAAACAAATTGATATAGCTGAGCAACGCTGTGAGCAGGAC
>JBAXFM010000428.1:0-3554 GCA_037139855.1 Bacteroidota bacterium | reverse complement strand
ATGATCTCGTGTTTTTTCAATTGTTCACGATAGTGCCAGATGGTCTTGGCATCGGGCTCCTGCACATAGGAATCAATGCCCAGGAATTTGCAAAAACTGTGACGGTCAAGAATCTGGTTCTCGGTATTGTCATCCGAAAGATTGTACATCCTTTGTAAAATCAATACTTTGAATAACATCACACGGTCAAAGGGTGGCCTGCCACCTCGCGATGGGTCAGCAACCGCAAACGCCTTGTCAATAACAGGACGAAAGTCCTCCCATCTGATAAACCGGTTCAACTGCTCCAGGGGGTCTTTCAAGTTGCTGATCTTTTCATCCCGAAATTGTTCTTCAAATAGTCCGCGGGTTTTATTTTTGCGCATCTTACACTGTTTTGATCAAAGATACGCATTGTATGGTTAAGTATAAAACTGATATACAGATAGATGTGAACTATTTATTGACAATTTAGTTTTTAGAGATACCCTTAAAGTAAATCCTTCCAATGCGCTATTCTGCGAAGCATAGACCAACTTAGTCCTGTCAAATCAATATCATCAATGCTTTTCCTGATGATCTGCTTACAGTCGTCATGTATTAAATCCACGTAAAAACCATACCAGAGATGGATTTTTACGAACTCGTTCCAAAAAGCTTCGAACGAATTGTAGTCAACTAAGCTTCGGGTGTCACCGCATTCTTCCGTAAAGTCCACATAAACTGAACCACATCTTATGTGATCTATACCGTTCACGGTGTATTTATATACCGAAGAACCACCACCCTCACAGCCATAGCTGAATAGCAAAGTTTGTTCAGTCATAATTCAATTTTATTTTCATTATTTGTCATCACAATAGACTGTGAGGTCTAAGGCATCCCTGAATTTTTCCGCTAAAACCAGCAGCTCAACCCTCTTAACCAATTCAGGGTCTGTCCACATAATCCATCCGGAATACATCGACAAACCATTCCCAACCATTCGTAAATAAGCCCAATTTGCGCTTATAGCCCATTTTTCAAGGGGTTTGCGTTTGTATATTGGTCTTCCATTGTCAATTAGCATAAGTCGAACAGCAGTCGCCGAGAATTCCTGGGGTGTTATTACAATCTCTTCTAATTTGATAATGCTTGTAACCCGTTCATGATAAACCACTTTATTTTCAAAAAGACCTGCGAATAGGGGAGATAATGCCAGATAACGAAATTCCAAATCACCACAGGTGGAGGTTAACTCCCCTTTCGTATATTTTTTCCGAAGATCAGCGATAGTCAATGTGATTGGCTTTGGTTATTAAAAAAGATACCTCCAGGCTTCCTTCATTCATTATCTTCCAAAGTAACGACCCCACACCGTAATCTATTTATATTCCGCATAAAATGTTCCGTCACGCGTCACGCGCCACCTGTCACGATTTTTCGTCACGCGTCACGCGTCACCTGTCACGTTTTTTTTCCGTCACGCGTCACGTGTCACCTGTCACGTTTTTTTTCCGTCACGCGTCACGCGTCACCTGTCACGTTTTTCCGTTACCCCACCCCGAATCCAATGCTTTTTGGCAACGGTAGTGAATAATCCTCATCAAAATGGTGATAAACATCAGCCAGAGTCATGTCATGGTCAAACGAAGCCGGCCGCCCAAGAATCTTTGCAATGTTTTCTGCCTTGCGGATGGTCAGCGGTTTGAATTCATATTTGGCGATGATCCTGCCTTTGCGCAGCAAGGCTTTGTCAATCCTCGAAATATCGGTATTGAAGGTGCAAATGATTTGAAGGTTCAAACAATCGCTCAACAGCCCATCTGATATGTTGAGCAGGTTGGAAACACTCAGATTCTCCTCATTCATCCGGTCCCGCACTACATTTTCCGCATCCTCGATGATCAGGATCGAATTCGGATAGTCGATCATCAACGCCAAAAAATCGGGCGAAGCAATTTGTGGCGCCATTTCCGGCGGAATAAATATCATCTTTTTACCCACCACAGAGGCAAGATAGCGTATATAGGTGGTCTTCCCGGTACCCGGCCTGCCGTGAAGAAGAATAATCCCTTTGCCTCTTGCTCTGTTAAGTCTTTCTACAATGGTGTTATGTACCGGCCTGAAATCATCATTGTAGGCCAGCGAGATATCAATATCGGGCGAAGTAACCTCAAATTCATTGATATATAGCCCCGTCATGGGATCAGCCACCAGTACACCAATGCTTCGCGAAGCCGAAACAATAACGCTCGATTGCAGATAATCGCTAACCTTTTCCAAAAGCAATTTGTTGGTGCTCCCCGAAAACAGGACCGAAACCGTGGGGTCATTCCGCAAGCTCTCGAAATACACCAGCAGGTTTTTACGAATCATCAGCACCCCCTGGGTCATGATATACTTACCTGCCCTGCGGTCGTAGTACCACTGTATTACCGTATTGATCTCAGGAACATTGAACTTTCGAATGATTTCATTGATGATTTCATCGCCGGGCAACAAATGACGGATAACCCGGTGCGAGGGGATCTGACTATTGTGAAAAATGAAAAAGGTCGCCGGGTCCAGGCTTCCGAAACTGGAGTCGTACTTCATCCGAAACCCTTCACTGCGGGCAATTTTATGAAGGTTTTCAGACGCCGAAGGCCCTTTCCTTCTTATGGATTTTGCTGAGTTCATAGTGTTTTTTGACATTTTTCCAAAGTAACGACCCCACACCGTAATCTATTTATATTCCGCATAAAATCTTCTGTCACGCGTCACGCGTCACCTGTCACGTTTTATTCCGTCACGTGTCACGGTTTTCCGTCACGTGTCACGTTTTTTTTTCCGTAATGTTATTACGTTCACAAAAACATATACATTTGATATGTTATACTAATGTAATATCGAAATTCAGGTTTGGTATTCATAATCCTTTCTGAATATGCCAATTAACAAACACTCCTTTGCCCGATACCAGGTCATCGATGCCTGCATCCGCAATAGGCAGCGGTCATATCCCGATATTGGCTACCTCATTGAACGATGCAGTAAACGGCTCGACCAGAGGATTTCCAGATCAACCATTGAGAAAGATCTGAAGGCCATGAAAGATGAGCCCGAGCCCGGATATTATGCTCCAATCCGGTTTGATCGGCAAAAACGGGGATATTATTATGAGGATCCTGCTTATTCTATCGCCAATATCCAGGTAAAGGAAGAGGATATTGATGCCATTGAATTCGCAGCCAGTATTCTAAGGCAATATCGGGGCTTTCATATGGTCAAACGGTATGCTGAGGCCATCGACCGGATTCTTGACGTGGTAGATGTAAGGCGCATCCTTAGTATAGAGGAATTTGAGGAATTCATACAATTTGAAAATCCTCCTTACCTCGAGGGAAGCTGCTACATCGAACCCATCATCCGGGCAATCAAAGAAAAGAAGGCCATCCGCATCGAACACTTGTCCTTTAGAACATTTAAACCTCAATCCCCTGCTGTAAGCAGTAATATAAAGGAGTCAACTTCCAAAGCAACCTCGCGCATACTCCACCCTTACCTCTTGAAAGAGTATAATAACAGATGGTATGTGATCGGATGGGATGAAA
>JBAXFM010000427.1:0-3578 GCA_037139855.1 Bacteroidota bacterium | reverse complement strand
CTCAGGAACTCCGGGTGGAAAAGGTTTGATTTAATTTTAGTCATTGAAAAAAAATGTAAGGAAAAACGTGTACAAGTTACAAAATTTCACATAAATTGCGGAAGAAAAAAAGGTGACAGGAATGACGAATGACGAATGACAAATGACAAATGAATTAAAAATGATGCGTATGAAAGAGGAGCATGTTTTTCAAAGGAGGTTGAATCTGTTTGATTCCACCGCAATTGTTGTTGGTTCGATGATTGGTTCCGGAATCTTTATTGTCAGCGCCGATATTGCCCGGATGGTGGGTTCTCCCGGCTGGCTGATGATGGTTTGGATCATCACCGGATTCATGACCATTTTTGCAGCGCTCAGCTATGGTGAGCTTGCGGGGATGTTTCCCAAAGCCGGGGGCCAATATGTTTACCTCAAAGAAGCATACAATCCATTGACCGGTTTTTTATATGGATGGACACTTTTCATGGTCATCCAAACCGGTACAATTGCCGCAGTGGCAATGGCTTTCGCGAAATTTGCCGGGGTACTGCTTCCGGGGATTGCAGAAAATATCGTATGGTTCAAAGCCGGTTTCTTTAAATTTGGACCGGTTCAGCTGGTGGCCATCAGTTCCATTGCATTTTTAACCTGGATCAATACGAGGGGTGTCCAGGAGGGGAAAAAGATTCAGAATGCTTTTACTTCCGGAAAATTCATCTTATTAATTCTCTTCATTGTAATTGGTTTGGGGTTTGCCTCAAACTTCTCTACAATCAATCTAAATAATTTGATTCTCTGGAATCCTGAACGGGAAGGAGCCGGTGGTGTGGACATGCCGCTTGCAGGCATGGCATTGGTTGCTGCCATTGGAATGGCCATGGTCGGCAGTCTTTTTTCCTCGGATGCCTGGAATAATATCACCTTTACTGCAGGCGAAGTGATCAATCCAAGAAAAAATATACCGTTAAGCCTGTTCCTTGGAACATTGGTCGTAACAATTCTTTACCTTCTTGCCAACATCGTATACATTACCGTTCTCCCCGTTCGGGGTTCACCCGAAGGCGCAGATATTACAGCGCGTGGTATGCAATACGCGATAAACGACCGGCTGGGTACTGCTGCCTTGTCAGGAATTTTCGGCAACTATGCAGTGTTGATCATGGCTGCTTTCATCGTCATTTCAACCTTTGGCTGCAACAACGGGCTGATCCTTGCAGGCGCCCGGGTTTATTATGCCATGGCTGCCGATGGAATATTCTTCAAGAAAGTAGGCATCCTGAACGAAAAGGGCGTTCCTTCTACCGGATTGATCATTCAGGGCATCTGGGCCGGGCTGCTGTGTCTTTCGGGAACTTACGGACAATTACTTGATTACGTTGTTTTTGCCGTGCTTATCTTTTACGTACTTACCATTTTCGGGTTGTTCCGGCTGCGGAAAAACCGGCCTGATCTTGATCGTCCATACAAAGCATTCGGATATCCCTTTATTCCTCTGATATACATCCTTTTGGCATTAATTGTAATAATTATTCTGTTTTTTTATAAGCCGGAATATACCTGGCCGGGGCTGATTATCGTTATTCTTGGGATCCCAGTCTATTTCTTCTGGAAGAAGAAATAATATCCCACCCTAAATCCCTCCCCATAAAGGGAGGGACTTATTTCCCCTTCCCTTTATGGGGAAGGGGTCAGGGGGAAGGGGTAACTTATTAAAGATCATGAAATTTGAAAAACTTAATAACACTTTTTGTTGTATTATTGACACCGGCATTTCTTGTTCCTCACTTCAGTGATGCTCAATGTCCCACGACCAATACTGTATTTGGTGATGGTGAACAAATTCGTTACACAGTATCCTATAACTGGGGACCGGTTTGGGTTGATGCAGGGCTGGTTACTTTTTCGGTCACCAATGAACAGTTTCGCGGCAAACCAGCCTGGCATCTGAAGGGAACTGGGAAATCCTATGCATCTTATGACTTGCTTTTTAAAGTGCGCGATTACTTCGATTCGTGGATCGATCCCGGAACGTTACAATCGTATGATTTCAGGAGGAATGTTTATGAAGGGGGATATACCCTTATCAACACTTTGACTTTTGATCACAACTCTCGTAAGGTTATTGCGAATACCAAAAGCAACAACAACCCTCAGCGTACAGATACCCTTCCCATGCCCTCCTGTGCCTTTGATATGCTTTCTGCCATTTATTATACCAGAACACTTGATTTTTCAGCATTACAGGCTGATCAGAAAAAATATGTCACTGTGCTCATCGATGATGCTTACTTCGACATCTATATCCGACCCATGGGAAGGGAAATCGTAGAATCAACAGATGGTAAAAGTTACAGGTGTATTAAGTTTGCCGCCAAAATGGTACAAGGCACTATTTTTAAAGGAGAAGAGGATGTGCTTGTTTGGGTTACGGATGATGCCAATAAAATCCCTATTTATATTGAAGCAAAAATAATTGTCGGAACCGTGAAGGCATATTTGAAAGATGCAAAAGGGCTGAGAAATCCTTTTTCGTCGTTGGTTCGGTAAGGGGGTGGACAGGCGGACAGGCGGACAGATGGGCAAAGTAACATTTTATAAATTAAAAAAATGAGACTGATTGCAGATAGCGGATCAACAAAAACAACCTGGATTCTTATTGAAGGCGAGGTAGTTAAAAACACCATCACCACTTGCGGATTAAATCCCTATTTCCATAATTCTGAAACCGTGGAGGCAGTGATCATGGCCGATCTGGCCCCATTCCTGGTGGAAAACCATATCAAGGAAATTCATTTCTATGGGGCAGGCTGCTCAACTGCATACAACAACAACATGATCAGTGATGCGCTGCGTGTTTTTTTCAGAAATTCAGCCATATTTATTTACCACGATATACTTGGCGCCGCAAGGGCTCTTTTCGGTGACGGGAGCGGGATCGCCTGCATCTTAGGCACAGGATGCAATTCATGCTTTTTTGACGGATCAAACACCATGTCTCCGATTGACTCCCTCGGATATCTTTTCGGAGATGAAGGAGCAGGTTCATATCTTGGGAAATTATTTCTCGGCGCTTATCTGAAGAAAAAACTCCCGACCGATCTTCGGGATGCTTTTGACAAGCAATATGGGTTTACACTTGAAGATATTCTCAATTCCTTATACAACAAACCTTCTCCCAACAGATTTCTGGCTTCCTTCAGTTTGTTTCTGAGTCCGAACAGGGAACATCCATTTGTTCAGCAATTGCTGCTCCGCTCCTTCCAGGATTTCTTTGATGCCCATATCAGGAAATATGAAAATTATCGATCTGCCTCTATTGGTTTCATCGGTTCCATTGCTCATTGCTACAGTGAAGTACTGATGAAGGTCGCTGCGCAGGAACGGGTGAAAATTACCAGGATTTTATCTTCACCGGTTGAGGGGCTGGTGGAATACCACGCAATGCTTAACAGCTATTAAAAAAGTTCCCGCAGATTTCCGACAATTTTCTCGCAGATTTGCGCAGATTTTTCACGCAGATTTGCGCTGATTACTATGTGTTTTTTTTCTGCGTAAATCTGCGTTGTAATCCGCGTAAATCTGCGAGAACTTTTATTTTA
>JBAXFM010000426.1:0-3581 GCA_037139855.1 Bacteroidota bacterium | reverse complement strand
GAATTTGTTTGTGCCGTGGCAACTGTTGCGCTTATTAACAGCGCAATAAAAAGAAACAGGCTGATGAAATTCAATTTTGTTTTCATAATTGTTTAATTTTAAATGATTTGTTTATTTATTTGTTTATATATTTTATTGATTTTCTTATGGAATATTTTCATGGTATTATCTGATTTTTAATTCGTTTCACGTTCGTCGGAACCAGGCGGTGCGAATCGGGACAGGCTTCCCGTCCATTCGCCAGAGCCCATATCTGGTTACGCTCCATCGTCGCACAATGGGTGGTGGTGCGTTACCCCGGTTGGAGGTTGGTCGCAATGCAGAAAAATGCTCTCTCTGAGGATTGATCCTTTGCATTAAAAATCTGAGCCAACGCCCGGAGCGTAGCCTGTTTTTCATGGTTTGAATGTATTTTTTGTCATTGGTTTTCATAGGGCTATATTTTTATATGGTCGTTAATTATCTTCAGTTTCAATTTTAATTATGCCAGATAGGATTCGTGACAGGTAATGGTTTAACAATCAGTGTAACCGTATTCGACGGAATATTGTTTGTTCCGTAGGCATCGGTAACGCTGGTAATCGTATAGCTTGTTGTTACAGTAGGGCTGACCGGCAGGTTAAATGGACTTGACATGATGCCATTGATTGTTGCCGGTGTTGTTCCATCCGTATACGTAATACTCCAGGGAGCTGTCCCTGTTAAATGAACAATTAAATTGGTTGTGCTGCCAATGCAAAGCGGATCCGGGGGATCAATGACTGCAGTAGGCAGTTCATGAAGCACCGTCATCTGTCCTATCTTCACATTCATGACACATGCATTCCTGTAGGCAGTTACTTTAAAGTAATAAGTACCCGGGGTAACCCACATAACGGTCACTACAGGACCCGTACTTCCACTTACAAAATATGCATCGCTCGCCGGGCAATTCCCCGGTTCGGTTGCGAAATTGATGCTTGTATTATCTGTATAAAGTTCCCATACATAGGTGTCACCGGCGATTGGTTCAACACCTAAATCTTTTTGTTGACCTGCATACACAGTATTCTGTGCGATGGCGGGCGCCATAGCCATCAGCAGCGGTATTACTACCAGCAGCAAACGGAGGAATATGTGTTTAGGTCGAATCAATTCAGCTTTTTTAAATCTTTTACCAACTGTAATCGAATTAGGAATTACGAATTACGAATTACGATTTTGATTCTTAGTAATCATTGTCCAATAATTGGTAGCTCTTTTTTCATTTTGCCATTTGACTTTTGCATTTTGCATTTTGACTTTTCATTTTGCCATTTGCCATTTGACTTTTGCATTTTGCATTTTGACTTTTCATTTCTCTTCCGGGCATACCTCTCCCATTACCAGTCCCAAAGACTGGTTTTCCGAGGGAATATGCTCGTCGTTTAAAGGTTGATATAATGGCAATTCCATCGCGGGGCATTCGATCTGTTCCATCGCGCGGCGCATGATCTGTTCCGTCGCGCGGCATCCTGCCTGTTCCGTCGCGTGCCTGTCTTAAAGCCAACAGGCTTGTATCCTGGTCGGGTCCGTGTTTATTATTATCCAGGTTCATTTATCGGTTATTATTGATATTCAATTGTATCATATGCCAAAGCACAAAATTGGACATCCAATAAGTTGTTGCACAAACTACTTTTTCAACCCGCCACTCCCTCTGCCTGGAAACACTACCAGGCAGAGGGAACTTTCAGGTTTGAAAAAGCAACATATGCGTCGAAACGCCAAATCTTGTCAGATTATGGAAGTTTCACGATAAATGCCGGCATGGCAGCGCCCTTGGTGATGGTCGGACGGGCCAGGATGGTGTAAGTTGCTTCCTTTGCAAATGGTGCAGCCTGTGCGCAAGGATCAGGTACTGGTCCTGCTCCACCGTTAATATCGCTGGCCGTATATGCCGTTGGCAGGTAACCGTCAACACCAACGAGAATTGCCTGGTCGGCAAGGGTTTCGTAGTTGACATTGGCAATTTTTACGCGGATAAGGATCGGTGTACCGACAACTGCATCGGTAATGGTTGCATTGGCCGTTGATACGAAATCGCCTCCGGCGGTATTCCCGGCAGGTACATTGAAGGTTTGCCATGTACCACCGGCGCCGGTGATATCCTGGTTCCATTCAACTGCAACGTAGTTTTGTCCGAGACCAGCAAGGGCAGGAATCCTGATGGATGGCCTCCAGTCGCCGAGGATACCGCTACCGGTAACCCTGTAGAAGATCGTGCTCATATCATACGTGTAGTTCACCGTTGGTGAGGCACCCGGTGTAACTACCGCGCTTAACAGCGGTGCTGCACATTGTTCGGCAGGTGCAAAAGATGCTCCGCCGCTTGTAGCGCCTTCGATCGCTAACATGAAAGTGTTGATTGGCGTAATCTGCCATACCCTGATATTTTCAGCTGAGCAGGCAGGACTGGCAGTGCTGTTCGCTTCCGTATACCGCAAAACCAGGTAGAAAGTGCCCGAAGAAATGGATAAGGGGGTCCAGGTCAGGTTGAGCTGGTTTGACGTGAATCCAAGGATATTGTGATAATCAGAATACCCCACCGTTGCTTCATCAACGGTAAAAAAAGTATTGACTTTCGGAATGATGCTTGCGGCATCGATAATGTTGACATTTTGTGTTACATACCAGTCGTACGTTCCAACCCCGGTGTACCCGGTTCCTGAAACTGTAACATCATAGGTGTAGGGTACGCCTGCAGCAGGTGTGCCCCAACTTCCAACGCACTGTGCGTTTGCGGATGAAATACCGGCAAAAATCGCCAGTAACAGAACGAATAAAAATTGTTGCTTTTTCATTTTTTTAAGATTTAAATGTGAAATAATGAGTGTTTAACATCAATTGTTTGTATGCGTAATTGTTTAATCTGTTTTGTTTTATAAAATTGAACTTGTTTTTGTCATCGCGCGTCGGGATGACCGTTTCAGGGGCTGTGATTCATAGGCGATCGTTTTAGATTTAACTTTTTCATTTAGTCGTTTATGTCAGGTCTTGGTTTTACAACAAACATGCGGGTTCCCGACGTATGGTTTCCATGGGCATCGGTGACGGTATAAGTTACCAGGTTGTCACCCAGTGGGAAGTTGATGTCGGAACCGTAGGTCGAAATCTGGCCTGTGCCTGAAAGATCGGTGGTTCCGTTGTTGCCAAAGTCAATGGTCCATGATATAGGATAAGGTCCCGGGCAATTGTCAGTAATGTTCGTCAGGTCAAGAAGGGTGTTTCCATTTGTAAGTATATGATAATCACGTCTGGCAGGGATAAGGTCGTTGTTGTAGTACGTCCCTCCGGGGTTATAGGTTGCTGAAAGGAATCCCTCAACGCAGTAGCCGGTAGCGAGGGTGGGCATGGTAAACGCTGGCGCCTGCTGATCCACCACCGTGATGGTTTGGGTGCACTGATGCAAACCCGAACTTGATGTTGCGCTCCAGGTGATGGTCGTTTCGCCGATATTGAACAGGTAGGGATTGGGGACAATAGCCCCGCTCCCTGAGCCCGTGGTAGCACCCGTCATCACCCAGGTATATTCAACAGCAGGTGTTAAAGTTTCAGGAGTG
>JBAXFM010000425.1:0-3584 GCA_037139855.1 Bacteroidota bacterium | reverse complement strand
AAGCCCTTTTCAAAATTATTGGAAAATTATCTTACCAATGTAACATCACCAGACTCTTCAATGGTCTTACCACCACAATCATAACTGATAAAGTAATAGTAAACTCCCATATCCTGAGGAACACCATTGTAATTACCGTCCCAGGTATGGCAACCATTTGAAGGCAATGAGCTATAACATCCATCCAACTGGGTTACCCCTCCTTTATTTGCCAGTAATATATCATCCCAATACATCGCAAGCGGTGGCCCTGTTGGTCGAACAAGCTGGATAATATAACCATCAATGTTTTTTTCAACATCCACCATTGCAACATTGGTAAGACCATTAACATACGAGATGTTGAGGGTAATGACACTCCCTGACGGAACAGGATTACCCAACCCGTTCAACCCGTTCCAGGTTATCGAGTTAACCCCGGTGGTAACTGTGTCGGTCAATGTTACATCTTCGGGTTGCTGACCCGGTGCAGGATTCACCTCGATTTCGATTTTAACAACTCCTGGCTTGTTAACCGAAAAAGTGAGCGTGACTGACCCGTCACATTGAGGTGTAACCGTAATCCCATTCTGAATACTTCCGGTAATTCCTGTTGGGAATTGATTCACATCCGGATCGTTAATGAAAATTTTATACTGCGGGTAATCATAACTGCCAGGTCGTGACCTGCAACTGATATTAAATGGAACAGGTGGGGGGAAAAGCCCGTTCCTTGTCGCGGTAACGTTAAAATTATCTCCTCTCATATGGTTAAAATAGATAGAAGTAACAATCGAATCGTCCGAATAAATATATTGTGTGCCCAGGGCTGCACTTACCGGCATGGCAATATTCCCGTAAGTAAACTCCCAGTCTTTCGACCAAAGTCGGCCATCAATTGCGACCAATGGCGAGATAGCCGAATCAATCACCGTGATATCAAACCTCCCGATAGCAGGTGTTCCGTTAAATTCTATGCTATAATCGCCCGGACTGCCCGGAGCGAATTCAATTGCATTGTATCCATGAATACTCAATACATCCGGGCCGGCATTTGCCTGACTGAAATATTTTATATATCCCTGGGAAAGTGTTGTGATGGATTGGGGTCCGAAAACCAATGTTCCATTTTTTGTAATTCTGAAGATAAGGCTGGCACCAAATGAACCAAATCCAAGATATATCTTCTCTGAAGCGTTGGCAACCCTAACATATAACTTATGATCAACATCACATGCCGGGTTTGCAAAGCAGCCATCGGCACTATTATCCACCTGCAGAGTGAATGAATAGGTCGAATCTGGTCTTAATTGTTTCGTTCCCTCTCCAACCATTGTTAAAGATTGGAGAAATAAAAGACAGATACCAAATAAGAAAGTCGTTATAGACCTCATTCACATGAAAATTGAGTCATAACGTAAAATTATAAAATTAATCGCACATTCATCATTATGTTATACCTGATTGAAAATGAGAAATGGATTTTAGCGGTAAAAAAGGACTTTATAGATGGCATCTCAGCCGTTTTTTTTCGTAATTTTGACTTTTATTGCAATTAATTCGATTATATGATCAATGTTGCAAAACAAATTGAATATTGGCAAGGTTCAGCCATAAGTAATATAGAAACGGCAGACATACTTGTTGCATCGAGAAAATATATTGAAGGAATGTTTTTCTGCCATCTGTGTATTGAAAAGAGCTTAAAAGCTTTGGTTGTAAAGCAGACTGGCGACATTCCGATCAAGACACATGATTTGTTTCACCTTGCTGATCTCGCAAAAATCGTAATTACTGAAGAGCAGACTGGTTTTTTGCAAATTCTAATGAAATATCAACTCGAAGGGCGCTACCCTGAATACTATCCTAAAGCGCCATCGCCGGGAAAAATAACTGAGTACCTTAACGAGACTAAAATTCTTTTTCAATGCTTCAGCAAAATGCTTTGAATATTGCCCGCCAGTACGTTGCTAACCTTAATAAAGCCGGAATTGTCATATACAAAGCCTATTTATTTGGGAGCTATGCCCGTAACCAGGCACGAGAAAGTAGCGATATAGATATTTTGCTGATCTCAGATGTTTTTGACACTGATGATGACCTTATTTTATCAAAACCTTGGTCTCCAAAATACAGGAACGACTATCGTATAGAACCTGTTGCAATTGGTAAAAAAAGATTTCAAACAGACGACAACTCAATTATGCTGGAAGTCGTGCGCCGGGAGGGAATAGAAATAAATTAAAAGACGAAATTCCGGGATTGATACACGTGTCTGATAAACGAGTGTCTGATAAACGAGTATGATCATTCAGTCAGAATATCTATTTCATCATATTTTGCATTTCACCAATTTCCACTTATCGTTAAGGCCATCACTCTTGACGAGAAAATAAGCATCGCCTTTGTATATTGACAAACGCATATAGCGAATCAACCGGGGTTGCATGAAAAAATTCAATCCTGTTATCCGGTTCATGATAAAAACACTGGTAAGCATTTTCCGCTTTTGAGATGTAATACACGTTGGCCAGGATGTCTTTGAAAACGACTGTTTGAGAAAACAAGGCACAGGGTACAAGCAAAAACAAGATCGTCAGGTATACTGTCTTCATATAACCAGAAAGACAAAAATATTTTCTCATGTGATCAGGTATTAAGTTGTCATTTCCCTGTTGCCAGGAATTGTAATGCCCTGTCAAGAATTTCGTCCTTCCGTTCTCTTACCCCATTGATGGTCTGACTTACCCAGATGTCAGGAACAATCCCGATCCGCTGGGTCTCTCTTCCATCGGGATAATAAATACCATGTCCTGAAAAACAGGTTTGATATCCCCCCGGAAAGGTGAAGGTTGCAATGTCTCCGTCAGCGCCGGCAGTCTGGCTTCCAATGGTGGTTGTATGGGTTGCAGCCTGGATCATCATGCAGGAATATTCCGACTGGCTGATCGTTAATTCATTGACCAACAGGACAACTTTGCCTTTGTAAGGATGCCGGTTCCTCGAACCATGATAGTTCATTTTTTCACGAAAAACACCGGGATTTCCTTTCAAAGGCGATGAATAACGCGCAAATGGTTTTCGGGCTTCACCCAGGTCATCGGAAATCATCCAGGCCGTGCCTTGCGGATAATTCCGAAAGTCAAATACAATTGCATCCACGGTCATCATTTGTTTCATGACCCGGCGAACCTCGTTCCGTGGCAATTTGCCCATGTTGACGTAACCGGTGTGTTTGTCCAGCATCCTGAACATGGCATTCGTGTCTTCCGAAGAAATATCCGAATAGGTTTTTGCCGACACAGCCAGGTCTTTAAACTTATACCGGTGAATGCACTTCTGATATATTTTACCATTCCTGTCAAAGGTTATTCTGGCGGTGTCGGATTTACCGTTTAACAGATACCAGGCCTGCCTGAACAGCTTCATTGACAAATTTGACGCACAAATGTATTTATCGCGTTCGTATATAATTTCCGAAACTGGTCTGTTGTTAACCGTAAGAATGACATCACCAAACCGCATATCATCAGCGTTGGCCAAAGAATCATTAAATAGTGCAGTCACCACCGCTTTGTCATCGATGATCTTAATTTTAAACGGAA
>JBAXFM010000424.1:0-3611 GCA_037139855.1 Bacteroidota bacterium | reverse complement strand
ACTCCAGACATATCCGGTTGCATAATTGATAACCGGAACCGAATAGACCACGCCTGTTTGTGGAATGCAGATGCTAACAGGACCGTTTATCGCTCCGGCAGTTGAGGGTATCGGACAATCCTCAAATTTGACGAGGAAACCGTCTTCTTGTCCTCCTCCATAGGTGTTTTGGGCTCCGTTGGAGGAAGCAATGTTGTTAGTTGACTGCGTTAAACCTGCAACATAGATGTTTGTATTCTGATCCGTGCATACATCCCATCCCTGGTCCTCTAAACTGCCACCATAATACGTTCCCCACAGACGTTGTCCGCCGGGAGTATATTTGGCCAGAAATGCATCCGTTCCGCCGGCTAATACCGGCTGATAGGATCCCGGAGTGGCAATGTTGTCGGTCGACGTCGTAGGGCCTGTAAGAAGGATATTCCCGTTTTTATCCAATGTAACAGAAAAGGCATCATCCATGCCTGTCCCGCCGTAATAGGTACCCCATTGACGAACACCTGAGGAATTGAATTTTACCAAAAAAGCATCCCTCACGCCGTTTAAATTTTCCTGATGGCTGCCGGGGGTGGATATATTGTTGGATGATGCTGTTTGGCCACAAAGATAGACTTCGCCATTAGTGCCTGCAGAACAAAACCCATAACCTTCATATGTGGTCCCTCCATAATAGGTGGCCCATTCCAGTTGTCCCAATGTATCGAACCTGGCTAAGAAACAATCCGACTGACCCCCCAGAAATTCCTGATGTGATCCGGGTGTCGCAATCTGAGAAGTTGACTTTGTGGATCCTGAGAGGTAGACATGTCCTAAATTATCAGGGGCACAGGAGTATGGCCAATCATCGTCCTCCCCTCCAAAGTAGGTCGCCCATTTCCGTTGTCCCGAGCTGTCGAATTCCGCAAGGATACAATCCGGAACATTGTAAGGATGCTCCCGGTAAGTTCCGGGTGTGGCAAGTAAATCGGAGTTTACCGGAAAACTTAAAAATATATTGCAATTGCTGTCTGTCTTACAGTAAATTTTCGTTCCCTCTAGTCCGACGCCTCCATCCCATCCACTGCCTCCGTAAAATGTGCTCCAGATGCGGTATCCATTGGTTGAAAACTTTGCCAGAAAAGCGTCCGTCAAACCGCCGCATGTGAACTGGAAACAACCCGGAGTAGCCACGTTTGATCCGGGATTGGCCATTCCGGCGATATAAATATTCCCTGCCTTGTCGACAGTGGACTGAGCACCTGTTTCCTGTGCATTACCGCCATAGTAGGTACCCCATTGACGTATTCCGGAAGGGGAGAATTTCACGATGAAGGCATCCATTCCACCCTCCAGGTCAGATTGAAATGATCCTGACGTGGCAATATTACCGGGCGAAGAGGTATAACCGGTCATAAATACATTTCCAGCCTCATCCACAGAGCAGCCGGTACCATAGTCATCACTAACACCCCCATAATAGGTACCCCAGACACGCGTCGGTGTGGGATCAATGACAATCAAGGCAGATGTGGGGATCGCTTTATCAAATGCAAATCCGAATACCGAATCAGAAACCTTTTTAAAGGAACCAGAGATCGGAAATTTTATCCCGTCAATTTCGTAATAGCACTCCGGGATCTTCTCATCAATGATACCCAGTTCTGTTTCTAATCGTAATGAGCCTGATGGATTAACAACAATCGAAACACCTTTGATTCGAAGACTGATCCTTTCCGGATCCGCACCCGGATGGAGGATGAAATTATATTTAAACGAATTCTTTTCATCCCTGATGAATTCCAGGTCGGTTCCGGGATAAATGTTTTTATACAGAATTGAAACATAGGATCTGACATTCGTAATCCCCATAACCGGCAATCCATCTGTGTAATAATTCCGGTATTCCGAATCAGGATTGAAGGGGATTATCGTATAGGCAGGGTCGGTATTGAGTAGATCAAAATCAATCCGGTGAAATTTTATAACGGGGGCACTGTCAAGAGGCGGGTAACGGGTAACAGTTGACGAACAATTACCTAATGTCTTTTGCCTATTACTTTCTATTTGGTCACTAATCCTGTATAGATCATAACTAAAGCCGGTTTCCCTCAATTGAACATTCAACCCTTGCGTGTTTAGCAAATATAACACTCCAGGATTGGGCTTGTAAAATTGGTCAATAATCTGACCTTTGTTTTCGATGAAACTTATGCTTTGTTTTGATCCATCTTTATTAATGGGTACTTCATTCTGAGCATGGGTAACCACAGGCAGAAGGAACATCATCAGGAAGATGCTCGTAAATAAGCCGTATGGTCTTCTATCTCTCAAATTTCTAATTGTTTATATCCGATAAATTTCATTCTTTCTAATCCTTCAAACACCTCACCCCAAACGCATTTCCCCTGCTCGCCGGGTACAGCGACACCGAGAAATTGTACAAATTCATCCCGTGTGATATGGCTTTCGTTGGTCCAGAGGAAGTCGAAGTCCAGAAGATCGTGGCGAAATCCATAAAACTCCATATTGAATTCAGATAAAACACGCCACTTCTCAAGGCTTTGAATCCATTGATAATGGTATCCTGCAATGGTCTTCCGGCGCTGCCGTTGCCCTGGTAGAAGTTAATCAGCGTTGCCCATTCGGCATCTGTCGGCACATGCCAACCGGGAGGGCAGAGGCCCTGCGATCCTTCGGCGGTTTGGTATTGCATGAGTTCATCCCACTGATAAACTGATTTCGGATTTGAGATTCCGGAATTCGGATTTTTGTAAAACTCCGGCGTGCAGTTATCAGTTTGCGGCACCAAATCCGAAATCCGAAATCCGAAATCCAAATTCTCTTCCATCCAGCATTGGGTTCCGATCAGGACAGTTGGGTAGGATTTGCCATCGCGGATGTCGGTAAGGTTGTTTCCACAGGTGAAGGATGGGTTTGGCAGCACCAGAATTGTTTTTGATTTGATAGCGCTACAGGTATAAACGTTGGTATAGGTATAACTGATCGTTTTCAAACCGGTTCCAACTTCCGATGGCTTAAAAATTCCGGTCGTGGAATTTACCCCGGGTCCGCTGTATTGACCCCCTGGTGGCAATCCTCCTTTTAATTTTATTGGTTGTGCATTTACAGTGGTTATTGTATCAAAACATGCGATGAAGGAGACGCCTGGCGCTGCCCGCTCAATCATGGCGATTGGTAAAGAGGTGACCGGATTACCTGTAACACAGCTCAGGTTGGAAGTCATCACACATGACACCAAATCTCCCGGCAAAGGGTTATATGTAAACACTGCATTGATTGCATTGCTTATATTGCTTGCATTTACCCTCCATTGGTAGCCAGGTGTTGAGCCCCCATTCACCGGGGTGGCGGTGAAAGTAACCGATGTTCCAGGGCAGAACGGGTTGGTCGGCGTTGAAATGGAAACCCCTGCAGGAAGGTTGGTGTTGACCGTCATCGTGATGATGTTCGATGCAGCCGGGTTGCCGGTGATACAGGATGCCGATGAATTCAGGAGGCAGGAAACCTGGTCGCCATTGGCCGGAGAGTAGGTGAATGACGGGCTGTTTGTCCCGGTATTGCCACCGTTGACTTTCCATTGATAACCCGGGATCAGGCCGCCATTGTTGGGT
>JBAXFM010000423.1:0-3612 GCA_037139855.1 Bacteroidota bacterium | reverse complement strand
GGCTCGAAAAAGAAAACACCAGGGTTCAGCTTGCAATTCTGCGGAACCAGATCAGCCCTCATTTCTTTATGAATACCCTGAATAACATTTATGCCCTGATTGATACCGACACCCGGAAATCGAAGGAGTCGGTCATGAAACTGTCAAAACTGATGCGGTACCTTTTATATGAGAACAGTAACGGGAAAGTAAAACTCAGCCGCGAATTCGAGTTTATTAAAAGTTATGTTGACCTGATGATCATCCGTTTTGATAATGATATCATCGTAAATCTTGAAATTCCTGAGAATTATGCCGACATTGAAATACCCGTTATGATCTTCATCTCATATATTGAAAATGCCTTCAAGTTTGGTGCAAGCTACCAGCAAAAAAGTTTTATCCATGTTGTATTTGAAGTCACAGACAATATGCTTTTTTTTACCTGTTTAAATAGTATAACAAGAAAAAAGGAGGTAAACAGGGTGGGAGGTTTGGGTTTATCAAACAGTAAACAAAGGTTAGATCTACTATTCAAAGACAGGTACAAACTGTCGGTTCGTGAAACTGAAAAAATATTCACTGTTGAACTTAATATCCCGCTGACATGAATATAAGATGTGTCGTAATTGATGATGAACCCCTTGCAATCAGTGTCATAGAAGGACATATCAATCAAACTCCCTTCCTTGAGTTAATTGCAAAATTTACGCATCCGGTAAAGGCTTTCGGGTTTCTTTCAGAAAATGAAATCGATCTTCTCTTTATCGACATTCAAATGCCCGACTTATCGGGGCTGGATCTGGTAAAAGGGTTAAAGAACCCGCCAACCCTCATTTTTACAACAGCCTATGATCAGTACGCGCTTGATGGATTCAAGGTCGATGCCATCGATTACCTCCTGAAACCGATTGACTATCCCGATTTTTTAAGAGCGGCAAATAAAGCAAAGGAATGGATTTATGCCATCAGGGGTAAAAATACCAATGTTCAGTCAAACAAGGATTTCCTGTTCATTAAATCAGAGTATAAAATCGTCAGGATTGATTTTAATGAAATAAGGTATATCCAGGGAATGAGTGAATATGTGAAAATTTATTTAACCCATGGGAAGCCAATTATGTCCTTGCTGAGTCTTAAATCACTCGAAACCCAGTTGCCCGAAAATATGTTTATGCGGGTTCATAAATCCTACATCGTGAACCTTAAAAAAATCAACATCATCGAGCGCAATGAAATCGTGTATGACGATGGAGTGATAATCCCCGTGAGCCAGCAATATAAGATTAACTTCCAGGAGTTTATTGATAAGAATTTCATGCCGTAAGCTGAGGATTGCTTTGCCATAGCTTTTTGTCAGGTTGTTCGTCCCCCTTTACCTGAGCACACTTCTACTGAAAAAAACGGCTGGTATACTGATAAAAAGTCTCCATTCATTGAATACTTTAAATGAGCGTCTACGCGGAATGTATTTTTACATTCCGGTTACCTGATCGGGTAAATAAAAACCACAGAGCCGGCCCATTTTTAAACAGGAGGTACGTATGAAAGTCAAAACAATTTTCGTGACAATTTTATTTTCGATCCTGTTATTGCTGGCTGAAACAAATTTCGGACAAACAAGGACCATTGGGGTCATCATCAATGATACATCAAATACATTCAGTGGTTATACTTTATTTGCCCCCAAGCAAAACTCGATGACTTATCTGATCAACAACGAAGGTCGAAAAATTAATGAATGGACAGCAAGCGCTTATCCACCGGGTCAATCGGTTTACCTTCTTGAAAATGGTCATTTGCTCAGAACCTGCATGACCCCGGGTCAACTCGGAACCGGAGGCGGGGAGGGAGGAAGAGTTGAAGAGTATGACTGGAACGACAGCCTGGTGTGGGCGCTGGATTATTCAACAAGTACCTGCATGCAACACCATGATATTAAGAGGCTGCCAAACGGAAATATTATCATGCTGGTGGTTGAGAAGAAAACCTATGCAGAGGTTCTGGCGGCAGGGTTTGACCCGACGAAATTGAATCCGGAGATTCAGCAAAAAGGATTCATGCTCCCCGATTATATGGTGGAAATTCAACCAACCTATCCTGTTGGCGGAACGGTTGTATGGGAATGGCATGTGTGGAACCATTTGATTCAGGATTACAGCGCCTCAAAATCAAATTACGGCGTTGTGAGCGCCCACCCGGAGCTGATCGATGCTGATGGAGACCATAGGTTGCTGCCGCTTTTCTGGAACCACATGAACTCCATTGATTACAATCCATCACTTGATCAGGTTGCCATGAGTGTGAGAGGCAACAGCGAGGTTTGGATCATTGACCACAGCACCACCACCGCGCAGGCAGCCGGACATAGTGGCGGGAACTCAGGAAAAGGGGGCGATTTGCTGTATCGGTGGGGAAATCCTTTGACTTATGGCGCCGGAACCATCAGCAACCAGAAATATTTTGAGCAGCATGATGTGGAATGGGTGAAGCCTGATTGCCCGGGCGCAGGAAATTTAACCTGTTATAATAATGGGTTAGGCCGAACGCCGAGTTATTCAACCGTTGATGAAATTACCCCTCCGGTTAACGCTTCCGGAAACTATTCAATTGTTACTGGTTCAGCTTTTGGTCCGACCGGTTTTACATGGAGTTATACGGCAAATCCTCCTGCTTCACTTTTTTCGGCTAACATTTCAGGAGCGCAACGGTTGCCGAATGGCAATACTCTCATCTGTGAAGGAGGACATGGCGAATTTACAGAAGTAACGGTAGCTGGTCAACTTGTTTGGAAATACATTTGTCCGGTTGATGATGACGGTCCGTTAACACAAGGAGAAACTTTACCGGTAAACCCTGTCCGGTCGGATGAAACCATGAATTCCGTGTTCAGAGTTTACAGGTATCCAGCCAGTTATTCTGCTTTCATCGGAAAAAATCTGACCCCCGGAAATTTCATTGAACTATATTCAAAGGAGCAGATGGTTCCGATTCCGGCCGACACATTCAACATGGGCGATCATCATGGATTCATAGACCCCAGCCATCCATCGGATGAATTGCCTGTTCATGAAGTTCGCCTCGACCCGTTTTTAATCTCTCCTTATGAATTGACCAACCAGGAATTTTGCCTCTTCCTGAATGAAATGAACGATCAGGGATTGATCAGTGTTGCCGACAGCAGCGTATTTATAAACGGCGATTTAAACCTGGTTTGTGAAACCGGCCCCTTGAGTACGTTCAGCAGAATTCAGTGGAATGGAACGTATTTCAGTGTAACGGCCAATAAAACAAATCACCCGATGGTATGCGTCAGATGGCACGGCGCCATTGCCTACTGCAACTGGCTTAGTACAAAATACGGTTATGAGCCCTGTTATAATTTAACTACGGAAATATGTGATTTTACAAAAAACGGGTTCAGATTGCCAACCGAAGCCGAGTGGGAGTATGCTGGCAGGGGCGGACAGTTTAACCCTTATTCCATTTATCCCACCGGTGATGTGATCAATGTTGCCGGTGTTAATTTGCCAGGTTCGGGCGATCCGTATGAAACAGGCTCTTATCCTTTTACAACCCCGGTGGGATTCTATGATGGCGCCCTGAAGCAAAAAGCAGATTACAGCTGGCCGG
>JBAXFM010000422.1:0-3622 GCA_037139855.1 Bacteroidota bacterium | reverse complement strand
ATCGCGGTCATGTTGCACTTCCTCCAATGTTCTTTGGGATAAAAACATACTGACCGCCTGATCTCCTCTTTGCGAAGGAGTAAGCGGTGAATCCATCTCCGAAATCGTACCGATGATGTACCGGTTCATGCTTTGCTGGTCGGCATCAAAAGTGGCAAGGTAGTCGGGCGTATGGTCAAAATTCTCGATGGTGCTGCCCAGATTGGGGTCGCGGTAGGAGTTGAAGGTAAAATTACCTCCGGGGGCAATGCTGCTGAAACCGCCATAAGCCCCTCCGATCACACGGATTCGGGTTTGAAGCCAGTCGGTTGATAAAACCTGGTTGAGTACGCGCATCCTGGCATCCCATGAATAACCCAGCGTTTTATAATTAAAACCTTTCACAACATATTGCACATTGGAAGCCGCCATCAATCCTTCATTCTGATTACCCAGACTAAAACTCCATGGTTGGGCTTCCTGATCGCCATGAGGCAGCTTACGGGCAAGAAAATCGAGCCCATTGGCAAACACTGCCTGATCTTTTTTTGCGCCGGTCGTCGATACGACCAGGTTATTCCATGTAAAAAGCAATGAGGCAACCTTTTCAATGTTTGCAATTATTTCGGGGGAATTCGCATCGAAATTTTTTAGCAGGTCGGTGATAAACCAATAGTAGGAAAGGCCGCCTGTGAGTTCGTTAAACATTCCCTGGTTACTGATATAGGAGGAGAGGCGACGGCTGGCCACATGATACCCGTTGCCTTTGACCTGGGCATCAAGTTGCGATTGGTGGCGTGAAAGCACTGTTTTCAGACGTTCGGCATCATTATAAATGGTGTTGTCAAGAATCTCCTCCGACAATTCAAAAAGCTTTCCAACCTTGTAATTCATTGCTTTGGAGGTAACCACAAACCTTGGCATGAGTTGATTGTCATCTGATTTCACAAGGTAAGTACGGAGGGAGGTAAAAAAGCCGCCTGTATGGATATTCAACGCTTTATTCAGGTCGCCGAAAGAATAGTTTTTAGTATTCATGCTGCCGATCACGTTCGACAAGAGCGAAACATATGGAATCAAATTCTGCGGCACCATTTGAAGGTCGAAGAAGAGGTTCACATACACAACGTCATTGGTGAATTGTTCATGCGCCAAAACAGGAATCCCGGTGATGTTTTGCTGGTTTACGGTATAAAAAGTGGCCTTTGGATCGATATCACCGATTTCAAGCATGGGAATGGTGGCGAGCGCTTCAGGGGTGTCTTCACGTTGCTGATAAGCGATGAGCTCCTCCGTTTCACTGATCAGCGTATCAATTTCCGCTGCATCAAGGGTTGATTTATGTGCAGCGAGTTCAGCCTCCACAAGTGCATTTCGTTCTTTCTCCAGTCCGGCAGATGGTTCCAGGGTGAGTAAAAGGGTATGCGGATTGTCGAGAAAGTATTTACGGATGATTGCTTCCAGGTAATCGGTTGTCAGGGCTTTTTTGACCTCTGCCAAAGGAGCATCATATTCCAACCCTGTGAGCGGGTCGTTGGCAAAGAACCAGCCCGGAAGGGCCATGTTCAGGTAAGTCAGGCCTTTATGTGCGTCATCGCCTTCGCGAAGGCGAAATTCGATGCGGTTAATAACCCCTTCAATCTCCTCTTTGTTAAGCCCTTCCGCTGCAGCTTTTCTCAAAGTGTCAGTTACAATCTCCAGGAATTTTTGTTTATCTCCTGGGTTGGCATTGATGGCGGCAATCTGCACGGCATGTTGTTTGAAATTGGAGGAAGATCCCGAAACATCCTTTCCGATCCCGGCCGCAAGCAGCGCCAGTCTGACAGGGGCAGATTCCTGGTTCACCAGTACTTCGCAAAGTATGTCGAGCGCCAGCGTGAGCGCCAGATCTGTATTGTGACCGGCCACAAAATTGTATGTGAGAAATGTCTGGTCCGAAGTTTCCGATTCTTCCATTACAGGGTAAAAGGAGGTAATCTCCTTCATCTCCGAAAATGGCGGCTGATCTTCAATGGTGATCAGGGTGCCTGTTTTGGTAAAATTAACAAGATAAGCCGAATCGATAAAGGCAAGTTCCCTGTCAAGATCGGCATCTCCATAAAGAAAAATATAGCTGTTTTCGGGATGATAGTATTTTTGATGAAATTCCATGAAAGCTTCCCGTGTCAGGGTGGGGATGGCGGCAGGAGTTCCTCCCGATTCGTGCCCGTAAGCGTTGTCGGGAAAGAGATGTTTGAAAACCTGGTACCACAGTTCACGCTGAGGATTGGAGAATGATCCCTTCATTTCGTTGTAAACCACGCCGGTGTAATTGAGTGGTTCATCTTTGCCGGTGAGTTCAATATGCCAGCCTTCCTGTTTGAGGATACGCGGATCATCATATATCAACGGGTTGAAAACTGCATCGAGATACACATGCAGGAGGTTGAAATAGTCCTTTTCGTTCATGCTGGCTACCGGATACATGGTGTAATCCTTGGATGTAAAAGCATTGAGAAAAGTGCTTAACGAACCTTTGAGCAGTACGTCAAACGGGCTTTTTACCGGGAAACTCTTTGATCCGTTGAGCACGGAGTGCTCCATGATGTGTGGCGCCCCGTTGTCTGACTCGGGAAAGGTTTTAAACCCGATGCTGAAAGTTTTGTTCGTGTCGTCGGAGATGATCTTCAGCAGCCTGGCGCCACTCTTTACATGTTCAAAATGAAGGCAATCTGCATTCAACTCTTTCACAAAGCGCTGCTCGATCAGGCGAAAACCATTATAAATATTATCAGGGATATATGTTGTGGCCATAAATAAGGTTCAATTTGGTGACAAAGATAACGCAACATTGGTTAAACAATTTTAGCGGCGGGTAAGCTTTTTTTTCAGGGTGAGATAATAGGGAAGTTTTTTTATATTTACAGAATGAATGATTCAATTAATACCTCATGAAAAAATTTCTTCTTATGTTCATGCTGATGCCGGCAATCCTGCTGGCACAGCCTTTAACGCCACTGACGGGTGAAAATTTTCCGGATGCCATTGTCGGCAACCCAGTCACCTACGACATTGAAACACTTTCGGTATATAACAACGGGGCAGATCTTTTCATCGAATTCGGGTTTAAATCGCTGATGGTGCAGGAAATCGTTTGGAAAACAGCAAAAGTAAAGGTGGAAGTGTACCAGATGTTCACTCCGGAGGCTGCTTTCGGTATCTATTCTCTTTCGGTTCTTAAATGTTTGCAGCGCGATACGCTTACCCCATACGATTGCAATGCATTGTACCAGTACCAGACTGCCTATGGAAATTTATACATCTCCGTTACCAGTGAAACGGGATCGGGAATGTCGCGGGCCATGTACCTGCCGGTTGCCAATGCAATCATGCAAAAGAATCCGCAGCAAATCCTGAAATTGCCGGTTCCTTTCGATCAGCCGTTGTTTAAAACAGGAAGGAAAAATTTGGTCTATATAACGGGTCTGACCGGCTTACAGAACAGCTTCTTTCCATGGCAGGATTTATTTCTGCGTGTGCGTTTCGGCATGTATGCCATTTATCTGACAAAGCCGGATAACGATATATATTTTGCACGCATCAGATTTGATATGCCGGAGGATATGTCGCGTTTTCTTGATTTTGCAGGGTTGATGCAGGGAGG
>JBAXFM010000421.1:0-3635 GCA_037139855.1 Bacteroidota bacterium | reverse complement strand
GAAAACACTATGTCAGCGCCGATTTCAGGTTTGTGGTTATAGACCGGATTCAGAATTACGACTTTGATTTTCCGCCGCGTGAACAATTTGTGATGGATCTGTACGCCATCTTCAAGCGTTTCGGCATCACCGAAGTCAGGGCATTGGGCCTCGATACCAGCAATGTAACGGTGGAAACGGTACCCTTGTATGTTGACCGGGAAATTCCAATCCTGTTGTCGCGGAACGATCATACGAAAAGGATGGGTTAAAGACCCTCCGGGTTTTTAAAACCTGGAAGGTTTTCTGGCGATAACCTTCAACGCCGCCGCCACGATATCCGGCACATCAAGGCCATACTTCTTCAGCAACTCTTCGGGTTTTCCGCTTTCTCCAAACATGTCGTTCACCGCAACCATTTCAAGCGGGGCAGGATGTTTTCTGGCAAGAAGCTGTGCGATGCTGTCGCCCAGGCCTCCATTGCGCATATGCTCTTCAGCCGAAACAACACATCCTGTTTTTCTGACAGAAGTCAGAATAGCTTCCTCGTCGAGTGGCTTGATAGTGTGGATGTTAATCACCTCTGCATGAATTCCCTGCTCTTCGAGGATTTTACAGGCTTGCAATGCATTCCATACCAAATGCCCGGTGGCAAAAATGGTGACATCTGAACCTTCGTTCAGCATCAGGGCTTTTCCGATCACAAATGGCTGGCTTTGTGGTGTGAAATTGGGCCACTTGGGACGTCCAAACCTTAGGTAAACAGGACCGGAATGGCTTGCGATTGAAATGGTGGCTGCCCTGGTCTGATTAAAATCGCAAGGGTTGATAACTGTCATATTGGGCAACATTTTCATCAATCCGATATCTTCAAGGATCTGGTGTGTTGCTCCGTCTTCACCCAGGGTAAGACCGGCATGAGAAGCGCAAATCTTCACATTTTTATTCGAATAGGCAATCGATTGCCGTATCTGATCGTACACCCTGCCAGTTGAAAAATTAGCGAAAGTACCGGTAAAAGGTATCTTTCCGCCAATGGTCAAACCTGCGGCAATGCCCATCATGTTGGCTTCGGCAATTCCGACCTGGATAAAACGATCCGGAAATTCATAGGCAAATGCATCCATCTTCAGCGATCCGGTCAGATCGGCACATAAGGCAACCACATTGGGGTTTTGTTTGCCAAGTTCATGAAGCGCCTCACCAAATCCTGATCGGGTATCTTTGGAACCTTGATTGATATACTCAGTCATTTCAGCTGGGGTATAATTTAATATTGATGGTTTGACCGGGTTCAACTTTAAAAGTTTTCTCGGTTGTGTAAGATGATTGGTTGGAATATTTGGAACGGAACACAATCCTGTAGGTTCCGGGCTGCAGATAAAGGGTTTCCTGCTGCTGCGGGTTATCCCTCAAATTATACAACCATTCCAGGTTGCCTTTACCTTCCAGGTATAGACTACCGTATCCGTTGGTCGATTTCTGTATGACCACGATACCAGGAAGCGGCATTTCAACGGTGGTGGTATGGTTTTGCGTGATTTCCACATCCTTCACTATGATCCTCGGCATACAAAGGATTTCAACATCATAAAACCCAATCAGATATTTCTCGAGCTGATCAAACTGCTGAACATTGACGGTTTCATGATCACCCTTTTTCCTGATAATGCAGGGCAGGTATTTCAAGGTATTGTTGCCGCTTGCTTTAAACATCAGGTTTCCCTGAGCCGCCTCAATTCCAACAATGTTGTGCTTTCCGGGTGTTAGTTTTACGGTATCCTTATGAACCGGGGGAATGGTGTGTACCACAATGTCATAGGTAATCAGCGGATCAATATCCAGTGTGTCGGGCAAGCCTTTTGCATTGAAAGAATGGATGAAGTTATATTTTATCAGCCCCGAAAAATTATCATAAAAAGTCATGTTCACATTGGTTTCAGTAGCCTTGCCATAAACATCCAGCAGATTTACCTGCACGGTTGTAGGATTTAATGTTCGTGAAATGATCACATTAAGCGCATTGCGGAATTCCTTTTCATTAGAGGCATCGAAATAAGTACCGACACATTCAAACTGATCTCTGAAATTTTTTCCGATCCCAACAATGAAAGGTTTGAGCATGATCCCCTTTTTCTGCAATTCAAGTGACACGGCACATGGGTCACCACCGCACTCTTCCAAACCATCCGTAATCAGAATCACCACATTTCGGCAATTGTCACAGGGAGGAAAATCCTTTGGTGCCTGAGAGAGTGCGTAGGCAATGGGGGTAGTTCCTTTGGGAATAGTGGTTTTCAGCACATGTTTGATCCTTGCAATGTTGTCTTTTGCAAACGGGACTTCCAAATGGGTATCATTGCAATCCTGCGGGGGAAACTGCTTTTGGTTACCGTACATGCGCAAGGCCAGTTCCAGGTTAGTTTGTGATCGAAGGCTGTCAAGGATGTTGGAAAATAGCTTTACCGCAAGGTCGAATTTTGTGTCGCTTTGCCAACGGCCATACATACTCTGCGACGCGTCAAATACAAACAAAATCCGGGTAGTGGGCTTGGGCCTGCCCTGATCTTTCTGGATCTGGGAAAATAGGAAAGGGGAAAGAAAAAGGAAAATGACAAATGACAAATGACGTATGACTAATAACAAATGAAGTATTACAAATGATGGAATACCTGATTCGTCATTCGTCATTCGTAATTCGTAATTCTTTTTAGTAGTCTCCCAGGGTTTCATCCAACTGCCCAAGGGCTGTTTTTGTTTGTTCATTATTTGGGAAAACCCCATGCCATTCGTGGTTATCCAACATAAAATCAACACCGTAACCCATGTGGGTGGTCATGAGGATCATCACTGGTTTGCCCTGTCCGGTGTACCATTGTGCCTTTTTAAGGGTGTCCACAACTTCGGCCATGTCATTGCCATACATGGTGAGTACATTCCAGCCAAATGCTTCGAATTTTGCCTGAAGATCGCCCATGGGTAAAACCTGGTCATTGGGACCATCAATCTGCACACCATTGTAGTCAACGACAGCCACAAGGTTATCCACCTTTTTGCCGGCTGCAAACATCAGTGCTTCCCAGTTTTGTCCTTCCTGAAGCTCTCCATCACCCAGGAGGCAGTAGATCAGATGCTCATCTTGGTTCAGCTTTTTTGCCAGCGCTGCCCCGATTGACACGGATAAGCCCTGACCCAGGGATCCGGAACTGATACGGATACCGGGCAAACCTTCCGCTGTGGCAGGATGGCCCTGCAATCGGGTGCCCAACACGCGGAATGTACTTAATTCATGCAGTCCGAAATACCCATAACGGGCTAAAACGCTATACCATCCGGCAGAAAGGTGCCCATTGGAGAGAAAAAACAGATCCTCTCCCATCCCATCCATGGTAAATTCCTGCGGATTGGGCTTCATAATCTTAAAATAGAGTGCAACCAGAAAGTCGGCGCTGCCCAAAGGGCCGCCGGGATGGCCGGAAGACGCTCCATGAACCATCCTGACAATATCTCGTCTGACTTGTGTGGCGATTTTTTCTAATTCCTGAATCGAAAGCATCTCAATAATTACTAGTGACAAATGACGAATGACGAATGAAGTTAAAAACGTAAACAGGGCAAAGATATTACTTTAACAACAGGTGACTGGTAGCATGTTA
>JBAXFM010000420.1:0-3637 GCA_037139855.1 Bacteroidota bacterium | reverse complement strand
ATAATATTGTTCGAAAAGCCATCAGGGAATCGGGACGCTTTTATTTCATATAATTATCCCGGACTTTCATATCCTGAAATGGATGCAGGTTCCGTTTGATGCAAATCCAATACAATTACTTCGTTTTGTCCCGGTTTTAACCACCCGGCCGGACAATAGAGTCGCTTCTGCGGGCCGATTTCCCAGTATCTTCCCAGGTTATGGCCATTGATCCATACCAGTCCCTTCTTGTAACCCGTCAGGTCGAAAAAAGTATCAGCCATCTTATCCAAACTGAAGTGACCCTTGAAAAACACTACCGGTTTATCAGGTGTTTGCCCGGTTTTGTTCAGCGAGGATACCCATTGCTCCCCGAGTGTGAAATTGAATACCTCCCAGTTCATCAGGGTCATTCCATTTAAAACGACCCTGTCGGTGATACCCTTGCGGTCAATCATAAATTCGGCAAAGTTGATATGACCCATCTCTTCTACAAGGATTTCCAAAACCGGCATTTTCGATCCGGTTTCAGGAAGCATGATTGAATTCTCATTCAGGCGCCGGTCCACCGACCCGATATATTTTCCATCCAGGAACACCAATGCATAGTCGTGCACTTCGCGAAAAATCAGTTTCCCGCTTTTATGACCGGTGAGTTTCGTACGGTAAAGTATCATTCCATGGTATTGATCCAGGTATTCCATCGGTTGCGGCTGAACGAGTTTTTTGGCCTCCGGGAGATGGTCCCACAGGGAAGTAAACCGTTCCATTTTTATTTCCGGAATTGACATGGCAGGAATTTCCGCGGGAATGTCGGGCAGGGGTTCTTCCTTTGGGAGATAGCGCTGCATCACCTTCCTGAGTTCCCGGTATTTTTCCGTAACCCTGCCTTGTTCCGTCAGCGGGGCATCGTAATCGTAACTGGTCACATCAGGCATATAGTTGTGTGAAACACCAGATTTGGCGCCTTCCACACGCTCGCTGTTGGCCCCGGCTGAAAAACCGAAATTGGTTCCCCCGTGAAACACATACAGGCTAAAGGATTTCTGATTTTCCATCAGGAATGTGACCTCTTTGCTTATGTCATCCGTGGTCACGGTGGCCCATTGTTCACCCCAGTGTGTAAGCCATCCGGGATAAGTTTCACTGCTGAAAACCGGTACACCGGGGTTCATCTGCGCTGCGAGTTCAAAATCTTTCAGGGAAGAACCGGAATCGAGCCCGCTGGCACAGCCTGGGAGGCTTCCTGCCTCAAGCATGTAGGGCGTCGGACCATCGCCGGTGGCGAATGGGATATCAATGCCACAGTCACGCCACAATTTGGCGAGCCATGCCATGTATTCACGGTCATTGGCATAACTTCCGTATTCGTTCTCAACCTGCAGCATGATGATGGGGCCACCTGCCGTAACCTGGAAGGGTTTTACGATTTTGGCAAGTTCCCTGATGTAGCGCGATACCGCCCGGGTATAGCGAGGGTCCATGCAGCGTATCCTGATATCGGGATATTTGAGCAGGTAAGGCGGAATAGCGCCAAAGTCATATTCTGCACAACAATAAGGGCCGGGACGCAGAAACAGCCACATCCCCTCTTCCTGTACAATTTTAAAGAACTCCGTCATATCGCGGCGCTCAGTTGTAAAGTCAAATGTACCTTCTCCGGTCTCAAAATAGTTCCAGAAAATGTAGGAGGCAATGGTGTTCAAACCCATTGCCTTGGCCATGCGGATGCGTTGCCTCCAGTATTCTTTCGGAATGCGGTTGGGATGGATCTCCCCGGCCCTCATCTGGAATGGTTTGCCATTGAGGAGAAATTCCGAGGTTCCAAGTTCAAAGGTTGTATGCTTTTGACGGGAAGGTGCTTTATTTCCAATATTGCCCTGCGCACAGGCAATAGCAGAAATGATCACGCAAAATAATGCTGTCAGCAATACTGTTGATTTTCTCATGAGCATCATATTGTTGGCTGAAATTATGATCGGTAAAAATATGGAATCTCTTTCAGCAGAAGAAATTATTCAACCGGAAGAATCAGACATCTGATAAAAGTGTTAAATTTACAAGGATAAAAATGGATTAATTCACAATTAAATGTAACGTTTGAAACAACGCCGGCATTAAGCAAAATGAAAAGATTCTGCATGTTTCCTTTATTGGTCTTTCTGATAGGTTCTGTGTATTCCCAGAACTGGAAAATCAGCACCTCAGGCACGACGAACAATTTAAATGCTGTTTGCTTTGTCAGTGCCGATACAGGTTATGTTGCCGGGGATAAGATCACAGTGCTGAAAACTGTGGATGGCGGGCTGAATTGGATACCCAGGAATGTGAATCTCCCCAATACCATTTCATTTAAGTCCATATTTTTCAGAAATGCCCTGACGGGATGGGTGGTCGGACAAACCGGGATCATTTTACGGACAACTGATGGAGGCAATACATGGTTGACCCCCGGCTCACTTATGCCTTATATAGAAGTTCTGAATGCGGTGGATTTCCCAACACATGATACGGGATATGTTGTTGGCGGAAGTCACACGAATCCGGCTGGCTATTTTGATAAATCGGCAACCGCAGGATACCTTTGGATGCCCGGGGTTGTAATTGGCGCACATTGTTTAAACGCTGTTCATTTCACTGACGTATATAAAGGATGCACCGTTGGCGATAGTGGAACAATCCTTAAAACCAGTGACGGGGCAATCACCTGGAATAATATTCCTTCGGCGACAACGAAAGATTTGAATTCCGTGTTTTTCACCGATATGAACAATGGATTTATTGTTGGGGACAGTGGATTGATCCTTCGTACTGCAAATGGAGGTGATAACTGGACGTTTGCATATTCCGGAACATCGGAGAACTTATTATCTGTATATTTTTATGATCCTGATACCGGATACGCCTGTGGCGACAATGGTATTATTTTAAATACCTCCGATGGAGGCAACTCCTGGACAAGTATGTGGTCAGGAACATCAAAACGATTGCATTCGATTTGCTTTCCGGGGGCAGAGACCGGATATGCCGTGGGTGATTCCGGTACAATTTTAAAGACGACAAATGGAGGGGGAGTAGGAATAACTCACAATACCCAGGGTTCAAAAAAAGTCAGAATATTTCCCAATCCGGCTACTGACTGTTTTACTATTGAAATAGCTGAAGTTTTCGAAAATGCAACAATAGTTATTGCAAATGTTACTGGTGAAATTGTGTACAAGCAAACAATCAGGGCTAACAGAATCAAGGTTGATTGCCATGATTTACCACCTTCCGTTTACATACTACATTGTACGGACAACAAAACACAATGTCATTTGAAAGTAGTCAGGAAATAAAACACCTCACCAATTGGTTTTAAAGCACGGATTTCGAGACTACAAATCGGTAAGGCCCGGTTTATTCAAAAATCCTGGAAACGGCCGATAAAATCAAGGCCCGGTTCATGGTCCTGGGCACACGTAGTCAGCCGGATCGTTCCCGTTGGCGAAGAAAAGCTTTTTCTCCGGCGTGTCCTGCCAAATTCATTATCTGAGGAATAGTTGTACATTTATATGTTTTTTCTGCGGGACACGTTATAAATTCTCTCAGCTCAAAAAGGGGATAATGAAAAACCACGATATCAAATCGGATGCCCAAATCCTGCGCCAGCAGGCTG
>JBAXFM010000419.1:0-3648 GCA_037139855.1 Bacteroidota bacterium | reverse complement strand
TTTTGCGGATTTCGGGCGGTGTTGTACCTTTGCACCCAATTGTTAATTATTTAACTACTAACAAATACACTATTTATGGCAAAAAGAACAATCGTTGCAATGCCTGGTGACGGGATCGGCAAAGTAGTCCTTGATGAGGCCATCCGCGTTTTGGATGCTGCCGGGTTTGATGCAGAATACGTTCATGGCGACATTGGCTGGGAATTCTGGTGCAAAGAAGGCGATCCGTTTCCCGAGCGCACTCAGAAACTGCTTGAGAAACATAAAATCGGCCTTTTTGGCGCCATTACTTCCAAACCAAAAGACAAAACAGAAGCTGAACTTGCTCCTGAACTTAAAGGCAAAGGATTCGCCTATTACAGCCCAATCGTAACCATGCGGCAAAAGTACGACCTTGATATCTGTATGAGACCGTGTAAAACCTTCAAAGGAAATCCGCTTAACTTTATCCGTCGCGGGTTTGGAGGGGTTATTGAAGAGCCGATCATCGATACCATGATTTTTCGCCAGAATACCGAATGTTTATATGGTGGCGTTGAATGGTCTAATCCTTCCGACCAGGTATATGATGCCCTGATGACCCATAAAAAATTCAGAGATAATTTTGCCTGGTGCCCACGCCCGGAACTGGCTGTATCTACCCGTATTTTCACAAAAAAATATACCGGCAGGATACTGAAGGCTGCTTTTGAATATGCAAAAGACCGTGGTTTCAATACGGTTACCGTTTGCGAAAAGCCCAACGTAATTCGCGAAACATCCGGGATGATGCTTAAAATGGCCCAGGAAATGGCCAGGAATGAATATCCGGGGATCAAAGTTCAGGATACCAACATTGATGCCCAGATGATGTGGCTCACCAAAAATCCTGAAACATACCATGTAATGGTTGCCGGTAACATGTTCGGCGACATTGTTTCCGATGGTTTTGCAGGATTAATCGGTGGACTTGGATTTGCATGCAGCGCCAACATCGGCCCTGAAATCGCCGTTTTCGAACCCACCCACGGTTCAGCACCAAAATATGCTGAATTCAATCCATCCATTGTTAACCCTACCGCCATGATCCTTTCGGCGGTGATGATGCTCGAACACCTCGGAGAGATGGAAATGGCTGCTAAAATATCCAAAGCCGTCGCGGAAGTTGTGGAAGAAGGGAAAGTGATGACCTACGACATGATGAAACTGCCCGGTACACCCGAAGCTTTCAGCAAAGGTGCTGCCACCACGCAACAGATGGCTGATGCAATCATTGCTAAATTGTAGAAGGTATGACCGACGAAATTAAGGCCCTTTGGCCGGAATTGATGTGGATCCAGGATCCTGACCTCCGGGAAAAGACAGCAAAAACCTGGGAAGTAGCGCTTGAAAAAAGCGTACTCACCCCTGACGACCTCAATAAAATTCCTTTTACCCTGCTTGCCGGGCCCGATCTGAAGGTTTCATTCATGGCCCATAAACGCTGCGTGGTTCATGTAGCACGCGATGCCGGCAATAAGATGAATGAGTTCTTCAATGATGATCTCCCTGTAAACATGGATGTTCTGATTGCCGGCGCCATTCTCGCCGATGTGGGTAAACTGCTCGAATATGAGCTCGATGCCAACGGCAAATCCTTCCAGGGAAAGTATGGGAAGTACCTTCGCCACCCCTTTTCAGGGGTGTCACTGGCAGAGCAATGCGGAGTGCCGGCTGCTGTTTGCCATATCATCGCCACCCATGCTGGTGAAGGTGACATGGTGAAACGGACCACAGAAGCATTCGTAGTGCATCATGCTGATTTTATGACGTTTGAACCATTCAGGGACCGGCTGAAATAAATCATTCAATCATTCAATCATTCAATCAATATTGTAATGACAATCATAGAGCAAATAATAGCGAAACATTCGAGTCAACAGAGCGTGAAGCCTGGCGATATTGTGGATGTAGTAATCGACACCCGCGCCGCCCGCGATTTTGGCGGGGCCAATGTTGTGAAGAACCTAATTGACAATGGGTTGACAGTTGCTGATCCGAAAAAAACCATTTTCACTTTCGATTGCAATCCGGGCGGTTCAGATCAGAAATACGCTGCCAACCAGCACTATTGCCGTCAGTATGCCCGTGAAACCGGGATCAGGGTTTATGACGTGGATGCCGGGATCGGGACACATCTGGCCATTGACAATGGTCTTAGCTGGCCTGGCAGCACTTTTGTTTCAACCGATTCGCACGCCAACATTATGGGCGCCATCTGCGCTTTCGGACAAGGCATGGGCGATCAGGACATTGCGGCTGCATGGGCAAAAGGGGCTGTTTGGTTCAAGGTTCCCGGTTCAGTAAAAATAAACCTTACCGGAAAGAAACCTGCCAGTGTCACAGCCAAGGATGTTGTTTTAAACCTCCTGTCTATTTTCGGCGCCAACAAACTGCTGGGTTATTCAGTTGAAATATATGGGGAAGAAACCGAAAAATTCACCCTGGCCGATCGCATCACCATTGCTTCGATGGGTACGGAAATGGGTGCCATTATCATTTTATTTCCAACTTCGTCATCCCTGCTACAGGAATTAAAGTTGATCACCGGGAAGGACTACCAGGCTGTGACGGCTGATGCCGATGCAACCTATGAAAAAACATTCGACATCGATATGACGAGGTTTGTCACTATGGTGGCAAAGCCCGGACATCCACATGATGACACCTCCATTGAAACGGTTCGCAATCAGAAAATCGATTCGGGTTTTATCGGAAGTTGTACCAATGGACGTATTGAAGACCTCCGTGCAGCTGCTGTAGTTCTGCGAGGCCGGAAAGTAGCTCCCGGGGTGGTACTTAAAATTGTACCGGCAACAGATGCCATCTGGACACAAGCCATGGACGAAGGCATTATCCAAACATTCAAAGAAGCAGGCGTGATGGTTTCAAACGCAGGCTGTGCCGGCTGTGCTGCCGGTCAGGTCGGCCAGTGCACAGAAGGTTGGGGTGGGGCAGGACACCGAGGAGGGGAAGCCGTGAGGCGTGATCAACGCTTGGGCCGGCAAGAAGGTCAGGCTGGGGAAGGCAGCCGGCACCACGACTGTGGTGGTCGATGGCAGCGAGATCCCGGCGTCGCTGCTGGCCTTCAAGGTGAAGGTGTAGGTCACGCTGGTGCTGCCCCCATTGGCCGGCACCACCACGGCCTGGCTGAGCGTCCCCCCGGAGCAGGTCGGACTGAACGGCGCCCCGGCGATCGTCGGGGTCACCGTGATCTGACAGCTGTCAGCGTTCGAGACCGAGCCGGTCAACGTCACGGTCCCTCCGAGGAGGCTCGATGGGGCCGATCCGGAGGTGAATGAGGAGATGGTCGGTTGGGGCCTCTGGGCGACCACGACGGTGCTGGTCGCCGTGGTCTTGCCGACGATGCTCGTGGCGGTGAGGGTGAAGGTGTAGGTGGTGGCCTTCGTCGGGCTCAGGTTCTGCGGGATGGTGACCGACTGGTCGAGGCTCCCCGCGTCGCAGGCCGGGGTCCAGGGGCTGCCCGAGATCGACGGCGTCACGCTGATCGAGCAGGTCAAGGTGTTCGGGGTCTGTGCCTGAAGGTGGACCGTCCCACCGTTCCACGCCAAGCTCCCCTTTGACGAGGCGAAGCCGGTGATCGCCGGCAGCGGGGCGGCGGCCACGGTC
>JBAXFM010000418.1:0-3655 GCA_037139855.1 Bacteroidota bacterium | reverse complement strand
CCGCACAAAGCACAAGGATTTGCACAGGATAAATACGGATATCTCTGGATAGGTTCATCTGACGGTTTCTATCGCTTTGATGGGGTCACATTCAAACAATACATACACAATGAGGAGGATACCAATTCAACAGGTCTGCATTTCTGCCACCCTTTCCTGGTGGATTCCCGGGGGACCCTGTGGACCAAAAATGCCTCTGGTTTAAGCATGCTTAATACATCTACGCGTCAGTTCCGTAATTTTAATTTTTCGGATACCCTGTTCAACGATGTTATAACGGGTGTGACAGAAGACAGCAAAAATAATGTCTGGATCAGTTCTTCGGGCAGAAAGAATCTCACAAAGTACGAAGCATTAAAAAATAAATTCACTGCTTATACTGTTCCCGATTCTTTTTACACGAAAAGAATGAGAACCTTCGGGCATGCTTTGAGTATCGATGGAAATATTTACCTGGCCACTGATAACGGTCTGATCCGGTTTAATACACGCACGGAAAAATATGAAAAACGTTTTCTTTGTCTGTTTCCCGGAAAAGGAGAAAAACCGCGCATCAGGGGAATTCAATGCGTTATGAGTGACAAGGAAGGAGATGTTTACACAGGATTTTGGTCCAATTACCCAGGTCAGCTATTGATTGGGCGCTTAAATAAAAAACTTCAACTCATCGAGTGTTTTGTTGCAGCCAATATTTCAAAAAACTATGTCACTTTAAATATCATAGAAAAATCGGATGATGAATTATGGATTGTAACGAATATGAGTGGGTTGTTTTGCTTCAATAAGAGATCAAAGCATGGTATTTTAATCGAGCATCAGCCCGATAATCCATTGTCATTCCCTGACGGACCGACCTCTGAAGTAAATAGTACATTTAATGACAGAAACGGTTGTTCGTGGATCAATACGGGGAGTAAAATTGTAAAAGCCGATCCTTTAGACCAACTGGTAAAGCGTTATAATATCGGGAAGTTGTTTGGCATTGATCCCAATATGGAATTTTTTATCAATACCGCATTAAAACTGCCGGATCATCATAAGCTCTTCATCGGTACGTGGGCTGCTGCCGGACTTTATGAGGTTGATCTGAGATACAACAAAGTGAAAGTTAATAAAACATACAAGGATAAGGAGTTAAAGGAATGCGGCATACAGCAGATCATAAAGGATCATAAAGGGGAATTTCTTGCAATAACGCAACAACAGATTCTGAAATACAACAAGGGTATCGGGAAATTTATTTCCTGCTGGACTGTTCCTGATAGTATCAGAGATAATTTCGCATTCACATCAATCATGGAGGATGATCGCGGTCATTTATGGATGGGCACCTACCGGCATGGCGTGTATGACTTCAACCCGCAAGATTTTTCTTATTTGCGTTATTCAAAGCAGGTTTACAATCCGGTCTACGACAGATCGGACATGATCAAGCCCTGTTTCCAGGATATTAAAGGAAACATCTGGTTTAGTTCCTTTGACGGGGTTTACGTTTTTTCCTTGAAAAACAAATCCTTTAGCCGCATCTCCTACAAGCCAGGCGACAGAAATTATAATGACGCAAGGGATATGCTGAAAGATAAAAAAGGGAATATCTGGCGAAGCACGGCCAGGGGCGGATTTCAGGAATACAATCCCAAAACCGGGATGTTTGAACTGGTGAAGAGCAACATTGACACCAGGCCATTCATCATGGGAGACATGACAGAGGATAACCGGGGATATATTTGGCTCAGTGCAGATGAAGAAATCTGTCGTTTTGATCCTGTGCATCATCAGTTCCTTTTTCCCAAACAAACCATGAACCTGGAAATGGGAACCCAGATCATTGGGTTTTGTGCAGAAGACGGAACTTTGTATACATCATGCAGTCCGGTGCTTTATGAAACCAATACCAACCTGTTTAACGGCAACCCACAGGTTCCTGAAATAGTTTTTAACAATTTCAAAGTGCTGAATCGCGACACCGTATTTTCTGAAAACCTGAATGAGATTAAAACCGTTACACTTCCTTACGATAAGAATTTTATCTCGCTTGAATTTGCCGCACTTAACTTTTCGCACAGCGAAAACAACCAGTATGCTTATAAACTTGATGGCGTGGATAAAGACTGGGTGATGAACGGTAATAAAAACAGTGCCTCGTACAGCAATCTTGGTCCGGGCAAACATGTGTTTCATGTAAAGGCTTGCAACAATACCGGGTTATGGAATGAAGAAGGACGATCACTGGTCATTATCATTACACCACCCTGGTGGCAGCGCTGGTGGTTCAGCGTAAGCATTGCCGTAATGGCCATGATGTTCATGCTGTCGGCCATGAAACTTTACAACGCCCGGAAATTACGCATACAAAAAACCGAATTTGAAAAACAGCTGGCGCTGGATCGGGAGCGTTCGCGGATAAGCCGTGACCTGCATGATGAAGTTGGCTCTACCCTGAGTTCGATAAACATCATTGCCAATATGGACGAAACATCGGCCATGCTGCCTGAAGAAAAGCTCAACAGAATAAAAAAACAGACCCATAGTGTACTTGAAAAAATGGGTGAGATCATCTGGTTGATGAATCCTGCCAACAACTCTTTCGAAAATATTTTCACCCATATCAAGGAATATGCTTCGGAATTACTGGAGGCAAAAGAGATAGCGTTTGGTTTTCAGGCCGAGGGTGATTTTTCTGCCATTCATATTCCTGTGGAACAAAGGCGCGACCTTTACCTGATCATGAAAGAATCCATCAATAACCTGGCAAAATATTCGGAATGTACACGCACAAACATCCACATAACTATTGAAAACAGCAAGCTGATCGTGAGGATAACTGATAACGGAAAAGGATTTGACGATGCAACAACACCATCAGGCAACGGGTTGGTCAATATGCGTAAAAGGGCCGAAGGATTAAATGCAATATTCAGTATCAACTCGGAATTAAACCAGGGTACCTGTATACTTCTCATCATGCCCATCGCCTGATTATGCGATTTCATATCCACTCCAAATGTCGTACTCTTGTAAAAAATAATCCATGGAAAAGCTGATTAATGTAAGTGTTTTTGAAGACAACGACGATCTGCGCGACAGCCTCTCTATTTTGATCAAAGGTACTCCGGGTTTCAGCCTTTGCGGCGCTTATGCCCATTGCAATACGATCAAAGAAGATCTGCAAAACTGCGTACCCGACGTAGTACTGATGGACATTGAAATGCCAGGTATCAAAGGAGAAGAAGGCGTAAAAATTGTGAAACAGCTTTATCCTTCTGTGGAAGTGATCATGCTCACCGTGTTTGACGACAATCAGCATATTTTTGACTGCATATACAATGGCGCCGGCGGATACCTGCTTAAGAAAACAACTCCTGCCAGAATAATGGAATCGATTGCTGAGGTGATGAATGGCGGCGCTCCCATGTCGTCGGTTATTGCACGGAAAACGCTGGAATTGTTCCGCACCCCAGCACTTATTGCAAAAGAAGAATACAACCTTACAACCCGGGAAACAGATGTATTAAAGTGCCTTTCGGGTGGACTCAGTTATAAAATGGTGGCCGACAAACTCAGCATGTCAATCGACACAGTGCGGACGCATATCCGGCACACCTACGAAAAACTGCATGTTCACAGCCTGAACGAAGCCATATCGAAAGCCATC
>JBAXFM010000417.1:0-3717 GCA_037139855.1 Bacteroidota bacterium | reverse complement strand
TGAGGGCCTCCCCGGCAATCATCCCCGAAGCCAGCAGCACCCCGGTATTTTCAACCCGCACCTTTTGCGCAGCATTGTGGTTGCGTTTTTCGGAATACATTTCAACAGCGCCTTTGATCAGACCACCCACAAAAATAGCAAAAGTAGTTTCGATCGGAAGGTACATACCCACACTGACGAGCATAGGGCTTTTAACCTGCATGAGAATAAACGCTGTTCCCATAAGCATGCCGGCGATGATAAGGGGCCATGCCATCTGTCCCTGTACAATACCTCTTGAAAGAATAGCCATCAGGCTGGCCTGGGGCGCCGAAAGATTCTTACTTCCAAAACCTCCGGTATATCCCAGGTTTTTCCCAGCGGCGATATCGCCATCGTTCAGAAAAGCAAGCACGACAAACATCACGGCTCCTGCAAGGATCACGCCCAGAATATCACCGATCTGCATTCGCCATGGGGTACCACCGAGAATGTGACCGGCTTTTAAATCCTGAAGCATTTCACCTGCAACAGCGGCTGAAACACAAACGATGGCTGCAACGCCCAGAACGGTAGCGACGCCTGCATCACCTTGTACGCCGAGGGCAACCAGGATCAAGGCGGTAACGACCAGCGCTGTGAGGGTAAGTCCGCTGATGGGGTTATTGGAGGATCCCATGATGCCGACGAGATAACCGGATACAGAGGCAAAAAAGAAAGCCAGAATGATCATGACGGTTGAAGCAACCACTGCGATGAGCACATTTGTTTGAAAGATGAAGAAGGTAATGCAAAAAGTGAGCAATGCCACAGCGGCGATGCCAACCATGATCCAGCTGAAACTGATGTCTTTTTCATTTCTTGGAACGTTGTGTTCGATTCCGGTGGCAGCTTTTTTAACATCCTTTACCGAACGTGCAATTCCGGTAGTAAGACTTTTCCTCATTTTAAACAGGGTGAAAGCTGCGCTCACCAGCATACCGCCAATGGCGATGGGGCGGATGATGTACTTCCATATCTGGGTGATTTCGTATGAAGGGTTGGTTACTTTAGCCATAGCAGCATCCATGGTCATGGTAGGATCTTTTGCCATCAGAAAGGCAGCCCAATCCTGGAAGTTGATACTTGGCATCAGAAAATACATAATCATGGGAGCCATTAAACCCCAGGCGAGAATTCCACCGCTGAAGTTCAGAGCGCCTAATTTCGGCCCGATAATATAGCCAACACCCATATAAGCCGGGCTAACCCCCGGGGAACTGAGTAACATGCCGCCCTGGCCCGTAAATACCGTTCCGGTAATAGTTTGTTTGCCAAAAATGACAAATTTTTCCCAGAGATATTGGAACAACTGGAGTTCGCCAAGGATTTTAATCAATCCACCCAGGCCCATGGACCAGAAAAGAAATTTGGATCCTCCTGAACCGCCCTGTCCAGCCTTGTGAATTTCGGCTGCGGCAACTGATTCGGGAAAGGGGAGTTCTGCATCCTCAACCATTACCCGGCGAAGGAGCGCTACAAACATGATGCCGAGCACACCACCGGCAATGAGAATAAGCGAAGATGTAATGTAATGTCCCATGGTGAAAAATTCGGACCAAATACCTGAAACGAAAAATGCAGGCAGGGTGAAAATGGCGCCTGCGGCGACCGATTCACCGATAGAGCCCACGGTACGTGTGAAATTTTCTTCAAGGATAGATCCTTTCATCATCCGCAGAATAGCCATGCCAAGCACGGCGGCGGGATAAGTAGCGGCAATGGTCATGCCTGCTTTGAGTCCGAGGTAAGCATTGGCAGCGCCTAGTATGACAGCAAAAAAGAGGCCAATGATCAACGCCCGAACTGTAAATTCTTTCATGTTTGTCTCAGCAGAGACGAAAGGAATGAACTTCTTTTGTTCAGCCATAAATCCTGATTTTTAAGGGTTAGATTGGTTTGAAAATGAGCAGGCTAAATTATGAAAAGTTATGGAGGTGGACTAACTTCTTGGTGATAAAATATTCTTCAGTAAAAAATCCGGCAAGCGACCAGATTGTTGACACTGCCTTGATTTGGGTCATATCCTGCTCAACCTCCCCGCCTGTGAGGTAAAGGATGCCGTTTGGCATATCATTATAACCTCGCATTTTAACGCGAGGCCTTACCATCTCAACGAACAGTGGCAGCCTCGAAACCGCACGTCCGGTTACAAAGTCAAAGGAATCTTTAACTGTCTCAAACCGGGCATTCATGGTGGTTATATTATTCAGTTGTAATGCAGCCGCGATTGCCTCAATCACTTTGATTTTTTTTCCAATGGAATCGACCAGGGTGAAATGTACATCCGGGAACATGGTTGCCAGGGGGATTCCCGGGAAACCCCCGCCTGTTCCGGCATCCATGATACGGGTTCCGGGTTTAAAGCTAACTACTTTTGCAATGCTCATGGAATGCAGAATGTGGTGTGTGACTAACTGATCAATATCTTTTCGGGAGATGACGTTGATCATTGCATTCCATTCACGGTATAAACTTTCCATCATGGCAAACTGTTCGATTTGCCTGGAAGTCAGTTCCGGGAAATACTTTGCTGGCAGGTTCATGGTAAAATAAAATCGTCCGGAAAAGCAATTGCCGATCCGGACGAGTTCAGTAAAATCATTGAAATAGGAATTTTATTCCTGTTTGGGCTCTTCGGGTGCAACTTCTGCTTCACCTTCATCGGCTTTTTTCTTTGTCTTTGCAGCTTTGTGCTTTTCTTCAGTTCCTTCTGTATGCTCGTCAGCTTTTTTAGCCGTTTTCTTCGGGGCAGCCTGAACAGCAGGTATTGCCAGTTCTTCAGCTTCCTTTTTTGGCTTCGGTTCAGCTTTTGCAGCAACAGGTGCAGGATTTGTCTTCTTTTTACGTGATCTGCTTACACCGGATGATCCGATAATAATTTTGCCACGTTTCGTTTTTTTATCTCCTTTTCCCATAATATATTGTGTTAGTAATTTCTGACAGTCGGCAAAGGTAGGAAATAATTACGAATTACGAATTACGAATTACGATTTATGGTGGTTAATGCCTTTTCCCAGGAAACCATGGAGAATCATTTCCGATTTGTTGATGGATTGCCGGAGCCATTTGAGCATGATTTCATCCGTTTCTGTTTCTGTGAGCTGCCATGAAATACCGGATGATCTGAGTCTGTTAGTGAGCGATTGGATAAAAATGGCCGCGGAAACACTGATATTGAGGCTTTCAGTAAAACCTACCATGGGAATCCTGATAAAATCATCGGCAAGTTCAAGGGCCACCGGGGTTAATCCGGCCAGTTCTGTTCCGAAGATGAGTGCGGTTTTTTGGGTGAGTGGCAGCGTTTCCGGGATAAATCCATCCTTGTGGGGTGTTGTGGCCACAATCCGGTAACCTTGATTTTTCAGACTTTTTATACACTCGGCGGTGTTGTCGTCTTTTTCCTTGTACCTGATAAGGTCGAGCCATTTGGAGGCCCCAAGGGCAACATCAGGGTTAACTTCATATTTATTCCTGTTTTCAATGATGTGAACATTCTGTATTCCGAAGCAGTCGCAGGTACGCAATACGGCGCTTGCATTGTGCGACTGGAATATATCTTCGAGGATAATGGTGATATGACGGGTACGAAAACGTATGGCTTCCTGAAATTTATTAAAACGTTCAGTTGTGACAAATTGCGAAAGATAAGTCACCAATTCTTTGGTAACAGCAGGGTTCAGATCATTGGCCTGTTGC
>JBAXFM010000416.1:0-3730 GCA_037139855.1 Bacteroidota bacterium | reverse complement strand
AGTATTTGAGTGTCGTCAATATTGTTGGGGTTTACAGCGATGTCAGTAATAAGTTCAGAACAACTGACCTCAATAACCAGAGGTTGAATATTTATTTTTGCTCAACCAATTGATAGTGTTGGTTTAGGCGATACCTTTGGAGGGTTTATATGAATACGGGTTACGGATTTTATTTTGACACCAAAAATTGAGGGATTTCAGTTATGCCACAAATATCACTGCCATTTTTTCCGGAAGATATCACTTTGATCAACTCACGAATCGGCTTTCAAAAGCGTGCTGGGATTGTTTATTACTTTGTTGGTATTATGCCGGTTTATCAGCATCCTGAAGCTGATGTACAGAGTTTTCGGTTTTTCACAAGTCAGATTGTAGTTAATGGCAATGCGACACAAGCGGAGATTGTGAAGGCCTTTGGGGTAAGCGCCATAAGCGTAAAGCGTTGGGTAAAGAAGTACCGCAATGAAGGAGGCAAGGGTTTTTTTTAAACTATCGTTTTCGGACCAACAGTGTCTTAACTCCGGGGAAAGCAATAGAGATACAACAACATTACCGTTCGGGCTTAAGCATTGAAGAGATTTCGCCCTTAACAGGCGTTAAAGCAGATACGATAAAGAAGGCTGTCCGTCAGGGTCGGTTACTCCTACCTTCACCCGATTTGATCGGAGCCGAACCCACCACCAAGAGCCTGCGCAACATCATAGATTCAGAACAGCCTATGGGCAAGGCCTGTGTAAACACCCTTGAGCGCGTGTTGGCCAGCCAGGGAGGGATACCATGTTCGCCTGAATTCAAGCCGTTTGTAGACGTTAGTTATGGCGGGGTTCTGCTGGCCTTACCATCTTTGATACTTAATGGTTTGCTGCGTTACCGCAATGATTTTGAGCCAGATCAGGGGTATTATTCCATTGCCGGTGTTTTTCTCAGTCTGGCCTTTTTAGCATTACTTCGGGTAAAAACCCTGGCACAATCTACATTTATTGCAGCAGGTGAGTTAGGCAGGGTTATCGGGTTGGATCGCATCCCGGAGGTGAAAACCTTACGCGAACGAATAGCGCTGTTTTGTCGAAGAGCAAATATCCAGCAATGGTCGGGTAAGCTAAGCAAAGATTGGATGGATGATTATCCCGAACTTGCAGGTATCTTTTACATTGACGGACATGTAATTGTGTATTTTGGGCACCAGACAAAAATGCCAAAGCACTATGTAACCCGGTTGAAATTGTGCATGAGCGGCAGTACGGACTATTGGGTGAACGACATGACCGGCCAGCCATTTTTCGTAGTGAACAAAACCATCAACGAAGGCATGATCCAAACCATCACAATAGACATTATCCCCCGGCTCGACCAGGATGTACCCAACCAGCCAAACGCAGAGCAATTGCAAGAGAACAAATATTTGCACCGCTACATGCTTGTCTTTGACAGGGAATGTTACAGCCCCGACTTCTTTTACAATTTATGGCAGGAAAGAATTGCCATTTGCACCTACCAAAAAAACGTAACCCAACAATGGGATGATAGTGAATTCAGCAGCTATAAAGGCAAATTGCCAGGCGGAGAAGAACAATACATTGAATTAGCCGAGCGGGGAGTGCTGCTTCAAAATGCAGGAAGCCCCAAAAAAATATGGGCAAGAGAAATCAGAAAGAAAACAGCATCAGGACATCAAACCTCAATTATCACAACCAATTTTTCATTGAGCATAATAATGATCGGATTGTATATGTTTGCCCGTTGGTCTCAGGAAAACTTTTTTCGGTACATGATGCAAAGCTTTGGTATAGATACACTTGTAAGTTATTTGAAAGAAAAAATAAGTGACACCACTCAACTTGTCAATCCCCAATACCGGGCACTTGAGAGCAAGCTCAAACAACTGGTATCAAAGGTAAATGTGCGTAAAGCTAAGTTTACTACAATGCTCATGGGCGAGCTCCCCGAAAAGGAAAACAACAAAAAGAAATATTTTGAAAAAGAGGCAGAACTCAGCAATGAAATTCAGGCGCTGGAATTTGAAATAGAACAAACAAAAGCTGTCAAAAAAGAAGTACCCCGAAAAATACTATACGCCCAATTGCCTGAAAATGAAAAGTTCAGCAATGCAATAAACGACCGCAAGCATTTTCTTGACACTATTAAAATGATTGCATACCGGGCCGAAACAGCCATGGTAAATCTCATCAGGCCAACAATGGCACATGCTGATGAAGCACGCGCACTTTTGCAACAAATCTATAAAACCGATGCCAACATATATCCCGACCACGTCAACAAAAAACTGATTGTCGAAATTCACTCCCTCAGCTATCGAAAAGATGATAAAATCCTCCTGCAACTTTGTCAGCAACTAAACGACACCGAAACTGAGTTTCCAGGTACAGACTTGGTCCTACACTACAAAATGGTATCAGTTTCTAATCCGTAGAGGTCAGTTGTTCTGAACTTATTCGGATTGGTTCGGGCCTATGATTTCAGGTTGACGTTTTTTAATCTACTTTTGCAGTAAAACCAGGATGCTGCATGGATTGGATTAATGATTTGCGCTGGAAGGAAACAGTAGCACATTGCATCACCTCAGCTAAAGTTGCCGATGAGAGATAAACACACCGTCGTAGGCGAAGTGGACATTATCCTTAAAGTTGCAGGGCAACTGGGCGACAGCATCAAGCAATTGAACGAACCAAACATCATTTTCTATGTCAAAACGAATACTTATTTTGTTTGCACATCCGAAGTTTGAGAAATCCCTCAACAATTCTTTGCTGGTGAACCAAATACCAGCCTCCCCGAATTTCACTTTTCATGATTTATATGAACTGTATCCCGATTTCAACATTGATGTGGATTATGAGAAGAAACTTTTGGGCAACACGATGTCATAATCTGGCAGCATCCCTTATACTGGTATAGTGCTCCTCCACTTTTAAAACAATGGATCGACATGGTCCTGGAATTTGGCTGGGCCTATGGTCCAGGCGGAACAAACCTGCAGGGGAAGTTGGTATTCAACACGATCACAGCAGGCGGCCAGCGGTCGGCTTACACCAAAGAGGGTTATAACCGGTTTACAATAAAGGAATTGCTTGCACCTTTCGAACAAACTGCCCGGCTCTGTAAAATGACCTGGCTGCCCCCGTTTGCTTTGCATGGCACGCACCGGTTAACCAAAGAGGAGGCCATCGAAACCGCCGGTCAATACAGGAGGTTGCTTGAATCCCTTGTGAATGATCATATTCCGGCTGATCAAATGCAATTCTTCCCATATCTAAACGATTGGGTCATCAACCAAAACTTATAACTGCAATCATATGGACTTTTTATCACAGGCGTTGATATATCTGGCTGCTGCAGTGGTATGCGTTCCCATCGCGAAGAGGCTTGGCATGGGATCGGTACTGGGTTACCTTTTTGCTGGCATCCTGATTGGCCCGTTTATTCTTGGGTTTATCGGTAAGGAAGGACAGGACATCATGCACTTCGCCGAATTCGGAGTAGTGATGATGCTTTTCCTCATTGGTCTGGAACTGGAACCCTCCCATTTCTGGCGGTTGCGCAAATCAATACTCGGATTGGGGTCATTGCAATTGGGAGTTACAGCTGGAATCCTGTTTTTGATCCTGATCACAGCCGGATTCAGGTGGCAGGCAGCCCTGGCAATTTCGCTCGCGCTGGCCATGTCATCAACAGCCATCGCCCTTCAAACCATCAAAGAGAAAGGTTTGTC
>JBAXFM010000415.1:0-3731 GCA_037139855.1 Bacteroidota bacterium | reverse complement strand
CAGCAATCTGATTCGACTGAAATAAAAAAGCTTAGTAAATTAAGGACTGAATCGGGAGTCGATCCCACGCGCGTGCAGTCAAAAGCGTCATATTCCATGTTGATTTATGATCCGGTTGACAACCCGGGAAAGATTAATAATAAATTCACCATGAACATCGGGATTAACCGATGGAGTTTTACCGCCAAATATGAAATCGTCACAAAATTATCCCCTGCAGAAGGGAATGGTTTTTCAACCGGCAGCGGAGATTTCAGGTTCTCCGTATTGAATGCATTTTTTGTCAAAGGGAAACATGCCCTGGCAGCATCGGCTGAATTTTCAGTACCGACAGGAGCAGCGGGGTACGGATCGCAGTACTTCTCGCTAACTCCTGCCTTGACATATTCGTTTACAATTACACCCTCACTTTTCGTCGCGATTCAGCCACAGTATACATTCCCACTGCTGAAAGATCCTGCGTATCCCAACCTGAGTATATTGACTATCCGGACATTTCTTGCAAAATTTACTCAATCGGGATACTTCTTTGTATTTGAACCGCGGCCGATCTATGATTTTTCAAACAAGAAATTTGATATGATCATCTCCCCGATTGTGGGAAAAGCACTGGGTAAAGGGTTCAACCTGCTCTACCTGATGGAGATCCCTGTTACAACAACGATGTACGAAAACACGGGTATTCTATACCAGTTCGGGGTAAATAAAAGTTTTTGACCATTCCTGGAATGAAACACAGACTGTATCTGATTTTAATATTTTTATTTGCATTACAAGAAGGTTATTGCTGGATCTATCCAGAACACCGCGGTATGATGATCCTGGCAATTTTTAAACTCAACCCTGCTCACCGCCTGGCATTTGAATGGTATTGGAGGAAGAATCTTAGCCCGATGAAAATCGGCCAGAATTCCACCGGAGACCTCAATCGAAGTTTCAAGTACAAGGTCATCGCCGGTTCACGCGGAATCGTTAATCGGAGTGAATTTGCTGTCAATTAATACGGGAAGTTGCTGGATATGGATGAAGACAAAGGAACCAAACTCGGAGACCGACCTGTTTCTCAAGGAAATTGGGTATTCAGATCAGTACAGTACGCCTTTATTACCAGTTTTTAACTTCTGAATAAATAGCGAAATTTCGCTATTTATTTTTTGTGAATATTTACCGCACTGGCCTGGGCGGTGGGCATCAGCACCAGATCGTTGATATTTACATGGGCAGGCAACGTTGTGACATAATATACCGCATCGGCCACATCCCCGGCAGAAAGTGGTGTAAACCCTTTGTAAACATTATCGGCACGATCCTGATCGCCTTTAAACCTGACCAACGAGAATTCGGTATTGGCAGCGCCGGGTGCAATCTGGGTTACCTTGATATTATGCGATACCAGGTCGATCCTGGTACCTTTGGTGATGGCATCCACTGCGAATTTTGAGCCACAGTAAACATTTCCCATCGGGTAAACCTCCTTGCCGGCAATTGATCCGATATTGATAATATGGCCCTGCTTCCGGGCCACCATCAATGGAGAAACAAAGCGCGTCATATAGAGCAATCCTTTGATATTGGTGTCAATCATACGCTCCCAATCATCCACCACTGCTTCGTGTATGGAACTCAGACCTGCTGCCAGGCCGGCATTATTCACCAAAACATCTATTTGCCTCCACCTTTCCGGCAAACCGGCAACAGCCTCCTCCACTTCTTTCAATTTTCTTACATCGAAACAAAGGGGCAGTACCTCCACGTTAAAAGCAGTAATCAACTCTTTTGCAAGTTCTTCCAACCGCACTTTCCTCCGTCCGGTGATGATCAGGTTGTTCCCGTTTCCGGCAAATTTCCGGGCAATTGCCTTGCCGAAACCAGCTGTCGCGCCGGTAATAAAAACTATTTTAGTCATATTTAAAATTTTGAATCCATTCTTTTGCCTTCACAAACGCCTCAATCCATGGAGTTATTTCATCATTGGGGCGGTTCTGGTTATAAAATGCCCATTGCCATGGAAGAACAGAATCTTCGAGATGGGGCATGATGGCCAGATGCCTTCCATCGGCAGAAGCGATGCACGCAGCATCAAATTGTGACCCGTTGGGGTTGCCCGGATAATTGTGATAGCTGAATTTCGCCGGAATATGATATTGTTCTTCATTTCCGGGAAAATTAAATTTTCCCTCACCATGTGCCACCCAGATTCCAAGTTTTGACCCGGCAAGGCTTTTAAGCATGACCGAGTGGTTCTCCATTATATCAAGCCCGACAAATGCACATTCATATTTATGCGAATCATTCCACGACATCCATGGATGCTGATCATGGTCCGGGTAAATCAACCCAAGTTCGACAAGCAACTGACAACCATTGCAAACACCCAAACTTAATGTATTATCGCGTTTGAAAAAATTGTCAAGCGCAAGCTTAGCGCGTTCATTGTAGAGGAACGCCCCCGCCCAGCCTTTGGCAGAGCCAAGTACATCAGAATTGGAAAAGCCCCCCACAAATGCAATCATGTTAACATCTTCCAGATTTTCGCGACCCGAGATCAGGTCGGTCATGTGGATATCCTTCACATCAAAGCCCGCAAGATACAGGGCCCAGGCCATGTCACGGTCGCGGTTCACGCCCTTTTCACGTATGATAGCAGCCTTAACTCCCGATGGTGTTCTCCGCTTAGGGTCAATCCCATATTGAGCAATGGTTCCGGTAAAACTTTCAGGGAAGCTGAAGTTAAGCGGCTGTTGCTTGTAGTTCGTAAATCGCTCCAGGGCAAGTTTTTCACCCGATTGCCTGCGATCAAGCAGGTAAGAGGTTTTAAACCAGGTATCGCGAAGGGTATCGATTTCAAATTGATATGAGACATCATGCAAGGTGACTTTCAGCGACCGTTCGCGGGTTATTTTACCGAGGGGAAAGGCATGGGGGATTTCGGATTTAGGGGTTGCAAGCCATTTTCCTTCAAGCAGTGCAGGGAGATCATTGTTTTTTATCTGGATGACAACTCCGGGCTTTTCGCTGAAAAGCACCCTGACGGGGTCGTCCACCCCGATGGGGTTGAGGGTAAGTTCCATGCCCATGTTTTCGACCGGGAAGGTCATTTCCAGCAGGGTGGTTATCAAACCGCCCGCTGCAACATCATGCCCGGCAAGGATAATGCCTTTACGAATGAGCTCCTGAAGCCCTTCAAAAACGGAGGCAAAGTAATCGGCATCAGGCACATCGGGAGTCTTATCCCCCAATTGACCGAGTGTTTGGGCAAAACTGCTGCCACCAAGTTCAAAATCACAGTCCGAAAAGGGGATATAGACCAAAACAGTATCGGGATCGGGAATTAAATTCGGGCTAACCACTTGTTTTACATCCGAAACCTCCCCTACCGCGGAAATGATAACGGTTCCCGGAGCGTACACCACCTTGCCATCAGGGTATTTCTGGGTCATCGAAAGGGAATCTTTGCCGGTAGGGATATTGATGCCCAATGCGATTGCAAAATCGCTTACAGCCTTCACCGCTGCATAAAGACGTGCATCTTCACCGGCATTTTTGCAAGGCCACATCCAGTTGGCGCTGAGTGAAACTCCCTTCAATCCATGAGTCAACGGTGCCCACACCAGGTTGGTAAGGGCTTTGGAAATAGCAAGTCGGGACCCGGCCTCCGGATTAATGAGCGCAGCTACCGGTGCATGGCCCAGTGAGGTGGCGATGCCCTTTAATCCCTGGTAATCGAGGGC
>JBAXFM010000414.1:0-3743 GCA_037139855.1 Bacteroidota bacterium | reverse complement strand
AACGCTTTGCCTTTCATTTTGATGAAGACATTGATCGAACTCAGATTTGTAACCAGGGTTTTGTCTACTGAAAATTTGAGATTTTTAAAGGCATTGATATAATCCACTAATCCTATTTGTGTTGTGTAGTATATATCCGGATTTTTAGAAACCATTTTGAAAAACTTCTCCACTTCGGCCCATTTATTCCCGGGTCCTTCGTATTCCCAGCTATGACCCCAGACATAAAACAGGGCTAATGAATTAGCTTTAAGAAAATCAGTGGTAAGCTGATAAAATTGTCCTAATTCTCTTCTGTCGTTTGCCGTGTCATTGGGTATGTAATGTGTTTTTCCGAATAAATGAATGGTAGGTTGCCATTTAAGGAAATCAGCAGGTATACTAAAATTGTAAGTATCGCCGACTGTTCTGGCATATTCGATACCTAAACCGCTTATTGCCTCAATTACAAAATCGTTGGTGTTGCCAAATGGATACGACATTCCACGAACGGGGTAATCCATTAATCGTTCCAATTCTTTTCTATCTTCCAGCACTTCATAAATCACATCAATTTTAGACAAAGAAGGCAAATTTGGATGATTTGCCGTATGGCTTGAAACTTCGTGTCCTTTGTATATGTTTTTAACCTCTTCTTTGGTGAGATAATCTTTTACTCCGAGTTTGTTGGAATTAAGATGAAAAGTCCCGATAAGACCATACTCATTCATCAATTTCACCAAATGCCTGTCGGCTATATTTCCATCATCAAAACTCAAAATCAAAGCTTTGGATTTACCCTGTGGGAAAAGCATTTCTACTGGAATACTGCTCTTTTCAAGAGCAGTATTGGTTTGAGCATTAGCGGAATTGATAACAGTAATCAACGCGAGGATACCGATAATTAATCTTGTTTCGCTTCTCATCTGACAATATTTTGATTTCAATGGTCGTATGAAATATTCATTTTATCATGGTGGTTTCTCCCCAACCGGTTTCAACTGATGCCTATTTCTTTATTAACTTTTTAACTTCAAAAGTATTTCCGTATTGAAGTTTTATCAAATAAATCCCGGTTACAAGGTTGTTGGTTTGTATAACGATTCTTTCAATAAAACTGCAGCTTTGCACGGTTTGGCCGATAGAATTTAAGAGCTCAAAGCTAACCTTTTCCCTGTCTCGTCTCATTTCAATCGTAAGTTCATCGGAAACGGGGTTTGGATAAACATTAAACAGATGGTTGTCTTTGTTTTCATTTATTCCGGTTGAAGATCCATTTCTTACCAAACGCGCATAATTGTATATCCTGACGGCATCGCCCTGAGGAGCATTGGCATTGTAATATCCATTACCATTATGCGTGTATCCGCTAAAACTTCTGGGTTTAGGATCGCTTCGCTGACATCCGGCACCATGTATATCAGTCCATCCTAGGCCGGAAAAATAGCCCATCGCTCTTCCGAAGCATACATAGGCGGCGCTTGATCCGTTTGTAGGCGATGCCGAAGAAAAAGTAGTGCTGCTCCAGTACCAGGGATAATCTGCTACACCTCCTTCATTGGTAATCTGGGTGCAGTTGAATATCGGGTTTATTGCGGCAGAACCGGTTGTTGCCGGAGAACGGGTATAGTCAACGATGCCTTGCAATTCTTTGGTATCGGGTAATCGCCAATCCGAATATCCTGCATAGGTTAAATTTTCAGCATAACTTAATGCATCCTTCCATAAAACACCAGTCCCGTTATCATTTTGCATCCACATCAGTCCGGTAGCGTTATCGGTAATCGTTCCGTTTCCGTTGTCAACGAATTGATTTGTTCCATATGCTGTGTTGCCGCGAACATATAATACATAGAAATGCTTTGCTGTTCCGCATTCCGGAACGACGTAAGTAGTTGGATATCCTTTTATTCGTCCATCTATAAAATTGAACCCAAACACAGTTTCCAGTCCGCCAAATGTCGTGCTTACATATAGGGTAGCGGATACAATTTGACCGTCAATAATCCGTTCCGTTCCAAGGCTGCCGTGTGAAAGAGAGTTCACGTCACCGAAACCGACAGAAAAATAAGTCGTATCAATATATTTTATACAAGTAGACGGTGGCGGGCCTGGTTCTGATCCAAAAAACATGGCAATGGAATACAGCTCTTTGATAGTAGGTAAACGCCAGTCATTATAACCGCCCGTGTTACATGCTGAAGCGCTTGCCAATGCCTCGGAATAGGTCAGTTTATCATAAAAATTAATTGTTCCGTCACCGTTTCTGTCCTCGGTTTGCTGCCACATCAGCCCAGTCAAATTGTCGGTTACAGTACCATTGCCATTGTTGGTATAAGACCGCGTGTTTCCGGGATGATTTGAATTCTGACCGTAGAATGACTGCCCTGAAGTTGGCATTGTTATTGCAACCGTTGTGTCGTAAGATATTGTCTGACCTGTTCCGACAATTTGATAAGTACTGGTTTGGCTAAATCCAATAAAGTTTGTCATGGTCACCATGCATAAGGTTGCAATTACAATGATCAGGAATGATTGGTTTGATAATTTTTTCATGGCTGAATTTTTTACTTATGGTGAAAGCAAAAGTACCCCCCGGGAAATTTTTCAAAAAATGCAATCACCGGATACCCTGGATTTGTCACCCAATAATAGTTTTTTGTCACTCATTGACCATGAATATTCTGAACGGATACTTTCATTTTCGGAGACCCCAGTTGCGTGGGTTCAAATACTTGATATACTTAGTAAGCAACTGCTTCCCAACCAGCGCCACTCCAAGCCACCAGGTAATTTCCATTCCAATCACCAACGCGGTGACAAAAATCCCCTTTTGGGTTATTGTAAGCGGAAGAAACGGAACAACGAAAATCAGCCCGAAAAGGACCCCTGAAAGTAGGATGAGTATAATGGCAATGATGGCAGGTAAATTGGGTTTTTGCATTTCAACCGGCGCGAAAGAATTCCACCATCTTCTTTATCCCTTCAGGGTAGCCTGTCACTTTAAAATCAGGAAAATGCCGGTGGAACTTTTCAAACGACATCACATATTCGTTATTGAACTGGTAAAGCATTTCACTGGCTTCCTTCAACATCGGAATGAACCACGAAAGGATGGTGACCATGGCGCCGGGAAGAAATGCAGGTTTGAAATTTGTTCCGAGTTCAGCATTAATCAGGGCTGCCACTTCCTCTGCGGTGATTGGATCACCAACCGGGAGATGCCAGACTTGTCCATACGTTGATTCATCCAGTGCCAGGGCCACCAGGGCTCTTCCCAGGTCGGGGGCATAAGCATAGGTATGCGGAATCCCGCGATGTGAAATGAATTGAGGCGCTTTCCCCTTCAGCATCCGTTCCAGTACCGAAAAATTAAAAGCGCTGTTTTTTGCGCCAGGACCGTAAAAATCAGCAGCCCTGCCGGTCAGCCCCTTGACTTTTCCCGAAGCGAAGGCCTCCATCAGCTGATCTGCAAGTGCTTTTCGTATTTTCCCCTTCTCCGAAACCGCGATCTGGCTGTGGGTTTCATCAAAAGGAACCTGCAGTGGCGAAGGCCCGTACATGTAAACATTGTCAAGAAAGATCAGCCTGGCGCCAGAGGCTGCACATGCATCGATGACATGCTGCATGACCCTGGGCCAATCCTGCTGCCAGACTTTTATATTGTAGAGCAGTCCGACACAGAGATACACATGCGACGATCCGTCGATGGCCGCTTTTGCCTGGACAGGGTCCAGCAAATCAGCCTTGATCGTTCTGACACC
>JBAXFM010000413.1:0-3763 GCA_037139855.1 Bacteroidota bacterium | reverse complement strand
ATCAGAGGGTCGCTAGTTCAAGTCTAGCAGGGGGAGCTGAAAATGAGCCACTTACAACGTTATTTTGTAGGTGGCTCTTTGATTATACATACAATTATACATACAAATATGCTTTTTGCCAAAGCGTCAGCTGATAAATTTAATGAAAAAATATGTTAAGAAAGCCAAGGTTAATCAACGGTTTTCGAATCCTTTAATAAACGAGTGACAATTCATGGCACTTATAATTTTTTTACCCGTTTGAAAAAAAATCCCGGAGTGAATCAAATCCACCCCGGGAATCAAATGTAAAATTGATCAGATTTTAATGAGCCTGTCAAACACTCTTTGACAGTATTGTGCTGACAATCCTCCCAAAACAATAGATTTCATCTTCTGATCATCGCTTTTGAAAGTCTTCACATTCTGAAAGTAACCGGCCACAGCATTGTACACGGAATATCCACTGCCGCGAATGCTGTCTATCTCCGCAGCCTGATGATAGTATTGAACCACACCATCCACCATGTTCGTTTTCCTGGTTGAAAGCTCAATGTTGCCTGTCAATGCCAGTGTTTTGATCTCCTCTTTACTCAGGAAGGCTCTAGTGATGATGGATTTCATATCTTGGTCCGATACCCGTTTGTCATAAAGAAGCCGGAAAGCAACCTCCAGTTTATCCAGATACTGAGAATGCATCCCCATTACCAAAGCAGCCTCCACAAAGCGTTCCTTTACATTCTGGGTATGTTTGATGTAAACCCTGTTGGTGTTGTTGTTAAAGGCTGCATTGAGTGTATTCTGGCAGACGACCCTCACAGGGGTAAAGAACGCTGTGATAGCCATCGAACCATCATGAGAGGAACAAAGCACAAGGTAATTAGTGTCTGCAAGAAAACCCAAACCTTTCAGTAAATCAGTAGTTTATTGTTAATAACTTGGTTGAATCTTTTTATATTTCGACATTGTTTGCATGGCGAAATTGTTTATCTTTATATAGTTAACCACATTAGATTCGCATGGTTGGCATAAACGAACCTAAAACTGTCAAAAATGAGAAATAGATTCGAGCCTCAGATATTCCTTGGACAATTGCTGATTGAGGAAACCCCGATTCCCAAAAAGTGCCGCGATTCACTGGCTTCGCTGGCAATTGCCTTAAAAACGATATATATCACTCCAGAATACAATGAGATGATCTATAATATACTGGAAAACAAAATATTATATGGGAAGAAGAAAACGGGTAGACGTGGCATGAACCTTTGGCAAATATTTGTTTTGGCACAAGTAAGGCTATGCCTGAACATCAGTTATGACAGGCTTCATTGGATGGCAAATTTTGATATGTGCATCCGCCAGTTGATGGGCATAGAAAGTGATTTTGGGTATGCAAAGAAAGCGATAGAGTACCAGAATATCCTTGATAACGTGTCACTTCTGGACGACGAAACAATAAAAGAGCTCAATGAAGTGATTGTTGCATTTGGGCATGATGTGTTTAAAAAAAAAGAAATGGAAGCATTGCGCTTAAAAATAAAGACCGATAGTTTTGTTGTTGAAAGCAACGTCCACTTCCCGTCCGATTATAATCTTTTGTGGGATTGTGCCCGCAAATGCCTCGATACTGTATCCGCCATCCTGAAAAAGCATACGGAAACAAGCGGTTGGAGAAAGCTCCATGATTGGCACGGAGAATTAAAGAGCTTGGTGCGCAGTCTTGGAAAATCGACTGTATCGGGAGGCAAAGACAAAGAAATACGCGTGAAACAAGCTGCAAAGTCCTATCTTACGAAAGCCAATGCACTGGCAGTCAAAATAGAAAAAGGAAAAAAAGATTTTCCGCTGGTTGATTCTGGTGATTTGGCACTACACATAACCCTCGACAAATTTTTTGAACTGTTGAACAAACATATTGATTTGGTCAACAGACGGATCATCCTTGGAGAAACGATACCTCACCAGGAAAAGATGTTTTCCGTTTTTGAAGAATATACCGAATGGATTACCAAGGGAAAGCAGCACCCCAACGTGGAACTGGGCAAAAACCTGGCCATAACCACCGATCAGTACGGCCTCATTGTCGATTACCATATTATGGAAAAAGAAACCGATAATCAAATTGTTTTAGATTTGGCTATCAGAATGTTGAATAAATATAAAGTGGAATCATGGAGCTTTGACAAGGGCTTTTACTGCAAAGAGAATAAGGAGCTGCTCATGGAGCAAATCACCAAAGTGATCATGCCCAAAAAAGGGAAATGCAACAAATCAGAGAGGGAAGAAGAAACCACCCGAAGTTTCACCAAACTGAGAAAAACACACAGCGCCGTAGAATCAAACATCAACGAACTTGAACACAGGGGGTTAGATCGCTGCCCAGACAGAAGCTACCCCCATTTCAAGCGATACATTGGCTTGGGGATAAGCGCTTACAACCTTCGACGAATAGGACACAAGCTTCTCGAAGAACTTGGGTATATCCAAGCCAGAAAAGCAGCTTAATAAAACCAATACCAGATAGTTGAAATGACAACATTGGGAGAGGTATGTCCAACGCTCAAACATATGTACTCAGGCTACATGTTTGTGGGTTCAAAATCATAAAATCATGCGGAATTTTGGCTCAAGTGGATCCTGTTTTTTCAAAAAACCGGCCAAGTCAATTGTATGCTCAGTTCCAAAGGTCAAAAAAGTTGAGTTTTCTTGCTGACACTAATTACCACAGATTGATGGTTTTATTGGTTAAAACGAAAGTTGTCCCTGTTTTGTCAACTCGATAAAAGTACTCAGACCGTTGATGCAAACCAAATTTAATGAAATAATTTCCGAGAAATCATGATTGGGCGAAAAGGAGTCCTGTGCAAAGAAGCTAAATACGGATAACGTAAACAATGTAATCATTCCTTAGCAGGAAATTATATTACCATTGATGGCCGTGCCGGTGGATCAGGAAGCACGGTTGGCGGTGATTTAACCATTGAAAACACTTCTTTTTCAGGACAAACTATCAGAATTTCGAATGATGGTACGGATAACACAATCAGATATTGTAATGTACAAGGCAGTGGCAGTATCAAACAACCGCTTTAACATCAAATCAATATGGGATCCAGTGCCTCAATATTTATTGGTTTATACATTTCGGGTGCTGGTCTTCACAGTAATATTTCAGGCAATGTAATTTCAAATGTGACTCAGCCGAACACTACCTCTGCAACATCTAAAGTGGGAGGTATTTTAAATGCAGGTACTACTGCCGGAACCATTATGCAAACTAATATCGTTCATGATCTTTCAACGCTTTCAAAACTCCCTGCGGATGTTACAAGCACTTCAGTCGCAAACAATGGGTTCCCTGTTTAAGGTTTCGGGAAATGCAAATACTTACTCCGACGAAATCGTGATCGAGTTCGGGCATGAAACGGCTGCCGGTGGCGCCCAAAAAATGTTCAGCTTTTATGAAACTGCGCCGAGCTTCTATACCGTGAAGCCAACCGGCAATTATTCCATTGATTTCAGGGGAGAACCAGGCGCTGTTTCAATACCATTAAGTTTTAAAGCAGGTGCCGATGGCAACTACACCATAACTGCCAGCCAGCTTGAATCGTTTACCTCATCCACCTCGATCATCCTGGAAGACTTGAAGGCAGCCAAAACACAGAACCTGATGCAGGATCCTGCCTACACGTTTACAGCAACCAAAAGTGACGAAGGAGCCCGTTTCCTGCTCCACTTTGGCGGCGCTTTCAGCGTGAATGACAAAGAAAAGGAACAACCGGTG
>JBAXFM010000412.1:0-3776 GCA_037139855.1 Bacteroidota bacterium | reverse complement strand
ACTAAATATTTGATTGAAAAAGGTGCTGATATTAACCAGAAAACTTCTGATGGCAATGAAATTCAGCATGGCGATCGGGTCAAAGTGGATTTTATTTCAGGTATGCTGACAAATCTCAGAACAGGAAAAACAGTGCAACTGGATAAATTCTATGATGCACAGCTGGCGATTTATCAGAACGGCGGACTTTTGTGAAAAATTCAAAAGGCAAATGGCAAAAGGCAAAGGTCAAATATAAAAACAGAATAGTTTACTTTTTCAGTTTCCAGCGGCGATGAGACCACAGGTAATATTCAGGATTTGAAACAATGACCTCTTCGAGCATTTTCATAAACCGGCCAGTTATCTCGCCGGTTTTTGTTTGATTAGGTTCAGGTTCCAGCATTTTAAAATCGACAGTGTAATAACCGCGTTTTACCTTTTTCACACTGGCAAATACCACTGGAAAATTATGTACCCTGGCGTATTTTTCGGGTCCGTGCAATACTGCTGTTTCCTGGTTTAAAAAGTTAACCCAGTAAGCCAGTCTGGCGCTTGATGGACTCTGGTCGGCCACCATATAAAATGCAGCAGGCTCGCCATAATCTGTTTTAAATGTTTCGGCAGTTTTAACGATGGAAGCAAGGTTTGCCCGTCCCTGGACCCTGGTTTTTTGAATATACCGGTCGATAAAAATATTTGACAGCGGTTTGTAAAAACCAACCGGCTTGTGAAGCATTTGCTTTCCGGCAGCAATCCCGGCCCATTCCCAGTTTCCATAATGTCCGGCAACAACAATAACCGATCGTCCATTTTGGTAGAATTCATCCGGAATTGAAACTTCATCAAATTTATAACGCCTGATAACGGCCTCCTCCGTCATTGTAAATGCCTTCAGGCTTTCAATCACCATGTCGGCAAAATGATGATAAAATGCTTTTGCGATCCTGTTGATCTCAGATTCCGGTTTTTCAGGAAAAGAATTTCGCAGATTATCAAAAACCACTTTTTTCCGGTAACCAACGATATAAAAGACCAGGTAAAAAATGAAGTCGGCAAATCCAAAAAGTAAGCGAAACGGAATAAACCGAAACAGAAGAATAAAAAAACGAAATACCAGATATGTTAAATAATTCATAGGGTGAATTTGAATATCCTTGAGCGGTTAAAAGAGTGCAAATATAACGACCTATTTGCAAGAAAACCCTAATTTTGCTGCAAAATTATTTACAGATGCTCATCATTAAACGACACAACACTGATCCCTACTTCAATCTCGCCACCGAGGAATATGTTTTAAAAAACTTTGAAGAAGACTGCTTCATGTTATGGAGAAACGCTCCTTCTATCATTGTTGGGAAACATCAAAATACACTGGCAGAAATCAATATTGATTACGTAAAACAAAACAACATTCCTGTTGTGCGACGCTTAAGTGGTGGTGGCGCCGTATTTCATGACCTTGGAAATCTTAACTTTACCTTTATCAAAACGGGGAACCAGGAGACGCTGATCGACTTCAGAAAATACACGGAACCTATTCTGGAAGTTTTGCAAAAGATGGGAATCAATGCCCGGTTTGAAGGCAGGAATGACCTCACGATCGATGGTAGAAAGTTTTCGGGTAATGCCGAGCATATCTGGAAAAATAAAGTACTGCATCATGGTACACTTCTTTTTTCATCCCACATGCCAAACTTAGCCGAAGCGCTCAACGCGGATCCCTTAAAATTCCAGGATAAAGCAGTTAAATCAGTTCGGAGCAGGGTCACCAATATCAGCGAACACCTTAAAGAGCCAATGGATGTGATTCAGTTTGCAACGCTAATTCAGGATCATATGGTTGAAAAGTATTCTGATCTCTGCATGATAGAACTTTCACCTGATGATCACACCAACATCCATGAACTGGTCAGGAGTAAATACAGTACCTGGGAATGGAATTTTGGATATTCGCCAAACTACAATTTCAGGAGAGTGATACGTACGGAAAAAAGCGGCACCATTGAATTTGACCTCGAGGTGCGTAACGGTATCATTCTGTATGTAAAAATTTTCGGGGATTATTTCAGTAAATTTGATACTGAAGTAATAGAAACAGCCCTTACAGGTATTGCACACAACGAAGAGGCCATCCATGAAGCATTATGCCCGTTCAACCTTGATGATTACTTTGCCGGATTGACTGAAGATGAGCTGATTCATGGCATGTTTTAAGGGAATGTCAGATCCCCGTTGATGGTCATCTGGCTGGTTGGACCAGTCAAGGTGAGGGTAGCGCAATCGACCCCCATGGTCATATCCCCGTCAAACACCGGCCAGTTTGGAGCTGAGGAAGGAATAACCACATTGGAACTTCCATCCGGCTTCTTGTAATTATCCCAATTGGACAAGGTATTCCAGTCTGAAGAAGTATTACCAGTCCATAACCCTGATAATCCAACCCTGAGATAATCAATTTTAGTCACAGAACTGGTTAAAAAGCTGTTATGAACGACAAGGGTAACTGCGTAAAGCCCGCCATCAGAAAATTGTACCTGGGGGTTTTGTGAGGATGCCGTTGTTCCATTCACATAGGTCACGCCTGGTCTGTCGAAACTCCAGGCCCATGAGGTTACCCCCGACTGGCTCAGATCCGTAAACAGAACAGTGGTACTTTTTGGTGGGGTCAGGTTGTCAGCCATAAAATCTGCTATCAAAGTGAACGTAACACTCCCGTTTTTATAATAATCAGCTGTTGGTAAATCGCTGAGATAACTGGCTGCTCCATCTGAAAATTCGCAGGAATGTCCGGTATCAAACCAGGAGAGGACACAATTGGATCCATTGATGGAAACATAGTCGAAGTTCACGATGCAAATCGTTGATCCATAGGGCAGAGTTTTCGCAGTACTGTTATTCCATTGGATAACGATCAACCGGTTAGTACTTGCGGGTTTGGGAACACTCCCAACATCAAAGGAACCTCCAAGAGCAGGATTCTTCCAAAAAGTGTTCGCAAATGTCAAAACTGCCGGGTCGTACTCCAGGTTAAGTGTCATACTACCTATATCGTTGAAGTTATCAATGGTAATTGGCACAGCAAGAGCCCCTGGTCCTGTGATTGTGAGTAACGGGGCGTGGGTAACAGGAGCGCCATGGTCGGCAACGGCGCCATCCTGATAAAAAAGATATTGCGGTAAATGGTTAAGGGCTGTGAGCACTCCACCGATGTAACTATAATACTGGCATACGTTTGTACCGGTATAATTCCATGTTAGCATCCCGGACCCAGCAACATAGGAAAATGTGAGGTCAGCCAAAGTTGAACCATCAGCAAGGCTGGTATTTGTTTGTGAAGCGCCTGTCCACTCAAAAATAAGTTTTCCCAACTTTTTCCCGGCAATCTTGCTGTATGTCACAGTCATACCTGTAAGTGAAGGATTTGGAATAGCTGAAACAAAACGCACCCGCGTTGTATCAAAAGTCATGGTGAGAATGAATTTACCAATGTCAGTAAATCCTGTGACTGTAACCGGAATTGGAACAGATGCTGTTCCGGGTATTGCATTGGTAACACAGGCGGTTTTGGTTACCGGGGCATCAGCTGCAAATGTTGCCGATGATATAACCAGGATAAAACAAACCGAAATAAATATAGTCTTTTTCATAGTGGTATTTTTAATCCCAAAATTGAGATGAATGTAAAAGTACTAAAAATGAAGGAGAACACCTAAGTATTCACCTTCATTTTTTTCATTCCTTACTTGTTCAACACCATCTTAATGGTTTTGAACAACTCATCGTTTTTGCCGGTC
>JBAXFM010000411.1:0-3794 GCA_037139855.1 Bacteroidota bacterium | reverse complement strand
TTGAATTTTGCTCGGTACAATATGCAAAGCGTCAGGATATCTATGCAGGAAATATCAAGGGAGGCGCCATCTTCGTTCGAAATTACGGAGGATTGGTGGTCAGAAATTCTGCTTTTTCCAACAACATGGTGATCTGCAGCACCGAAGGAGTGGACGGGGCGTTCGGAGGTGCAATATATTGCCACAGGGTTCCCTATATTGTGATGGACGGCAACAAGTTTACCCTGAACAGATCATTTGATTCGGGAGGAGCCGTATACATTGATGACCATTGCAACACTACCTTCATTTCCAATAACCGGTTTATTCGGAATGCCGCTGTATGGTACAAATACAGCGGAGGCTGGCTGGCCATTGGCGGCATAGGAGCTGCCATCTGTGTTTCTGATATCGCCATCACCAATCTGAAAATATTCAATAACCAGTGTTACAACAACAGATCGCTCAACGGGATTATCTACACAAGCATTAATCGCGCGCTGATATATAACAATGTCATCTGCAATAACAAGGGCCCGGGCATCATGGATGGAAGCATGCTGTCGCAAAGCAGAATATTCAATAATACCATCGTAAATAATTACTCAGCCACCGGAGGAATTTACTTATTTGCCAATTGTTACGTGTACAACAATATCTGCTGGAGCAACCTGGAATATCCCGGACAAACCACGGATCAGATCAACATCGACCCGGGTGAGCATCCCCACCTGTTTAATAACTGTGTTCAATATGGCGAAGGTGGAGACAGTGCCGTTTATCTTGATCCGCAGTTTGTTAATCCGACTACAGGAATTGGCCTGCTGTACAACGGTTCGGAGGGGGACTGGGCCCTGACGAAGCAGTCACCCTGTGTGAATGCAGGCACACCGGATACGACAGGTTTCATGATCCCAGGTTCCGACATCCTTGGTAATCCCAGAATATTTGGAAGCAGGATTGAAATCGGGGCTTATGAAAATCAATCAGTCTGGACTCATGCAGACAGCTATGCACTTCCATCTCAACATATCATTGTCTTTCCGAATCCCGGACATGATTTTCTTTGTATTGACAAGTCTAATGAAATGATCACCATTGAACTTCAGGACTTATGCGGAAAAATCATTCTCAACAAAGAATTACCGGAAGGGAGCAGGTTTGTCAACACTGAAACTATCAGGGAGGGAATGTATTTATACAGAATATTTGATACACATAAACGCATCATTGGTTATGGGAAATGGATAAAAAATTAGCACCAGGAATGCAGTGTTCCAAAGCTAAACCATGACAAAATTCAAAATATTAACCTACCTGAAACCATTGACAAAATGAAAAATCTGCTCCTACTGCTTTTCGCACTTTTTGTAATAAATTCTCTTCAGGCTCAAAACTGGCAATGGATGAATCCATTAACACAGGGCAATGGACTTTATTGCATTAAATTGGTTACTCCGACCACAGGTATTGCGGTTGGTGAATTTGGCGCAATATTAAAGACGACAAATAGCGGGTCTACATGGAATGTTCAGCCTTCCGGCACATCACAGGGACTTTTTTCAGTATCTTTTCCGAACGAAAATACCGGCTATGCGGTGGGCAGGTCAGGAGTAATATTGAAACCTTGCGGATTATTCATTATTCGATTATGGAATGATCACACGATGGTGGTTGGTGAAATAATAAAAGAATGAAAAAAGTAACATGCGCAATAATGCTTTTGGTTCTGGCTTCATTCAATTTTCAGAATCCCAAAATTAAAACTGGTATCTATGGCTGCGTTCGCCCTGGAAAATTTGAGCAAGCATGGCAACGCTATTTTCATGGAATCACCAGGTACACTGTTGGATCAGAGCTGATTATTGGTGCCGATTCAACTTTCAAATATACAACATGTGGCAATATTTTGACCGGGAAATGGACCACTGTCAATGATTCTTTATTCCTGCATATAACCAGGAACCGTTGGAGAAAAGATAGTTTAGATAGGTTTGGATTTAATGGGATGTGGCCTGAAATTCCGCCAAAACCGATTGGATACAAAATTAAAAACGATTGTCTGGAGCAAATCAGAAAACTCAATGCCACGGATAAAGACATTGAAGTGTTAAAATTCAATCATTCTCCAGCACAAGATAAAACCGATCCATGAAAAAACTATTCTCCATCTTAATAATTCTAATCCCCGTTGTGATGATCGCCCAGCAATGGACCTTAAAGAACCCCTTACCTACCAATGCAGATTTGAAGGGGGTATGTCTGATCAATCACGATACCGGATTTGCCTGTGGCATGTTTCAGACCATCCTCAAAACCACTGATGGAGGCCAGACCTGGAAGCACAAGGGATGGCCGGCGGATAACCAGTTGAATGGCATAACATTCAGCAGCCGGGATACCGGTTTTACAGTTGGCTGGAGTGGCTCCATCCTGAAAACCACCGATTGCGGTGAAAACTGGCAACAGCTTCCGCAACCGTTTCAATCTGATCCTGCCGATCTGCTCGATGTGTTTTTTCTGGATAAACAACATGGCTGGATTTGTGGCGCCTATTCGGGACTGATCAGGACGCTTGACGGTGGCGAATCCTGGCATGTGTTGAGTCATGATATTTCTGAAAACATATCCTTTGGTATGGTAAGATTCGTTACTCCCGACACCGGATTTGTAGCAGGAAACCAAAATTTTAATCAAACCGGCATTCTGAAGAAAACTACGGATGGCGGGATCAATTGGACAAATGTTCCATTCCCCGCTGAAATTCATGGGATTAGCGGATTGGAAGCGCGAAGCTCAAATGAACTATGGATCGGCGCCATAAACAAATTATACACTGCGAATGGCATGGCCACCCGGATTTATCATACCCTTGATGGCGGCATCACCTGGACCTCCTCGGATCTGATGTACAATTTTGGTGCAGAATTAAACGGCATAAAATTCACTGATCCGATGCATGGAAGTGTTTTATGCAGTGAACGCATATTCACCACCGGCAACGGAGGCATCGACTGGCAGGAACATCTGGTAAGCTATGACAGGCCGTTTCTGGTATCCATGGCCTGGGGAGATTCCACCAGATGCATCACGGTGGGTTCTCATGGGTATATTTTTAACAGCGAAGATGGCGGACAGGGCTGGAACGAATTATCTCACGGAACACGCGCAAGCTTTTCCGACATCTTTTTCACCAATGCCCTCACCGGCTTTGCAGTCGGGTATCAGGGTACACCGGCCGCCATCTACAAGACCATTAACGGCGGCGATGAGTGGGCCAAAATCCCAATCGATTCGGCTGTACCGGGTCATCTGAACAATATTTGCTTTTCTGATGAATCCAACGGTTGGACTTCCGGATACTGGGGATTGCTGTTGCATTCCGTCAATGCCGGCCAAACCTGGAACCCGGTAGATCCGGGGTTGCAAAACACCTGGTTTGCCTTAACGCTTTACACAGGCAAATACATCTGGGTGGGCGGTTACCAGAGTAAACTGGTCCGTTCCACCGATTACGGCAATACCTGGCAGGATATAAGTTTGCCAACCACCGATTATGACATCAAAAAAATTGCATTTCCCGATTCACTGAACGGATACATGACCATGGCGAAAACCTATGATTACGTCCACAGCCTGATGTATAGAACCACCGATGGTGGTGTAACCTGGATCCCGGTTGATTTCATCAACGCTACGACCAAGGGAGTGCTCTCCATGTCATTTACCGACGCTTTACACGGATTTATCAGCATCTACAATGAAGGGCTGGCAAAAACCAGTGATGGTGGAATCACCTGGCAGTCGCTGGGGCA
>JBAXFM010000410.1:0-3813 GCA_037139855.1 Bacteroidota bacterium | reverse complement strand
CTGTTCCCCTTTATCATCCAGGCTGTGGCCTATGAATTCCGCAGCAAGCCAAACAACTTCCTGGGGCATAAAACCTATGAATGGTTCCTGATCATCAACGGCTTGCTTGGAACAATACTGATCGGGACCGCCGTGGCAACATTTTTCACCGGATCGGCCTTCCTGGTTAATAAATCAGCTTTGACCAACCTTCATGACCCGGCCATTTCGCGGTGGATGCACCCGGCACATGGACTCGAAGCCGTGTTGAACTGGCACAATGTGGCATTGGGGCTGGCCGTGTTTTTCCTGACCAGGGTGCTTGGCATCCTCTACTTCATGAACACAATTGATGATGAACATATCTTAACTCGTTCAAAAAAACATCTGCTGTTGAATGCCATCCCTTTCCTGGTCTTCTTTTTAGCGTTCGTCTGGGTTGTTCTTACCGGGCCCGGGTATGCCGTTAACCCGTACGATGGGATGATTTTAGGGGAATCTTTCAAATATTTTCATAACCTGCTGCAAATGCCGCCAGTCATGTTTATGTTCGCTGCCGGTGTGGTGTTTGTATTGTTAGGGGTCGCCCTGCCTTTGCTTTCATTCGAAAAAAATGCATCATCAGGCATCTGGTATGCCGGAGCAGGAACCCTGCTTACGGTATTTTCATTGTTCTGCCTTGCCGGTTTTAACAACACCGCCTATTACCCTTCAACCTACGATTTGCAAAGTTCATTGACGATCCATAACAGTTCATCGAGCCGTTACACACTCATTGCCATGAGTTACGTTTCATTACTGGTGCCGTTTGTGATTGCTTATATCTGGTATGCCTGGAAGGCAATAAACAGCAAAAAGATCGATGCTGCTGAAATGGAAGAGGGAGGACATACATACTAAAAAAATACCGCCTGGCGAATCCCCCGCCAAACGGTATATTTCCCAAAAACCTGATGCTTAAAGACTTCCTATAATCCTGTGTAATTCTTCTTTGGTTTTACCAAGTTTGATTTGAAGTTTTCCAAACATCTCATCTTTCTTTCCTTCTTCAAACATCAGGTCATTGTCTGTCAACACTGCGAATTTCTGTTTGAGCTTGCCTTTTTGCTCATTCCAGTTTCCTTTTACTTCTGTGGTATTCATTGGGTTTATTTTTATTTCCCGCATCTGGAGGGACAGGTGTGAAACAAATTTCACCCTGCAAAGGTGAGGCTATTCATTCCGGGATGTATTACACAATTTCAGGGAAGAGTTGCATTATTCACACATTCAGAGACTTTCCCGGAGGCCTACCATTCCCTGATCTGCATGTAAATTAAAACCACCGCTGCCACAGTCATCAGAATCAATGTGGCAAATCCAAGGATGTTGGCCTTTTTTCCGTTGGTAAATTTGCCCATTATTTTTTTGTTGTTCGAAATGTGCAGAATGATGGCAATCAGCACTGGCGCAGTCATGCCATAAAGGATGGCTGAGTAAATCAATGCCTTGATCGGTGAAATACCGATGTAATTCATCAATAACCCCAGGATCAGGGAAACGGCAATGATGACATAAAACGCTTTTGCTTTGTTAAATTTTTTATCCAGCCCTTTCTCCCAGCCAAATGTTTCGGTGATGATGTATGACAGTGAGCCACTCAACACCGGGATGGCTAAAAATCCGGTTCCGATCACACCTACCGCAAAGAGCAAATAAGCCAATTCCCCGGCCAGGGGCTTCAATGCCTGTGCCGCCTGCTCAACAGTATCAATTTGATGAATACCTCCGTTAAACAGGACAGTTCCGGTGGTGAGAATGATGAAGAACATAACCAGATTTGAAAACAACATGCCAAAATCAACATCTTGTTTCATATCACTGATAATCCTTTTATTCACCACCAGATGTTTCTTATTCAGTTTAACATCCTCCGAAACCATGGTAGCCTGCCAGAAAAAAAGGTAAGGGGAAATCGTGGTTCCAAGAATCGCCACCAGGATGCTGATGAAGTCTTTGTCGAACGTAATGGTTGGAATAAAAGTGGCTTTCAGAATAGCCACAACATCCTGTTTATATAAAAAAGGTACAACCAGGTAAACCAACAGAAATATGCACAAATATTTCAGTACGGATGCAATTCGCTGATATGGCAGGTAAATAATCAATCCCAGCAGTATAAGGGTAAAAACAACACTGAAATAGATGGCATGAATTGAAGGAATTAACAGATTGCCCACTGCTCCCATTCCTGCAATGTCGGCGCCAATGTTCATCACAATGGCCGGGAAACTAAACAGCAACATCAAGTACAAAACCGGTTTTGAATAATTTGATTTCAGCGTTCCCGCCAAACCGTGCGAAGTAACCAGGCCGATTCGGGCACACATTTCCTGAATGGAGGCCATAAGCGGAAAGGTAATGAGTGCAGTCCAGAGGGTTGAAAGTCCGTATGCAGCGCCTGCCTGAGAGTAGGTTGCAATGCCCGATGGGTCATCGTCACTGGCACCGGTAATCAGACCGGGTCCCAGAATTTTCCAAAAACGAATAAGTTTCTTTGAAATTTTGATCATATGGAAATGATCCGGTCCCGTGATTTACCCCTGACCATTTTAAAAAAAGCTTTCCCCAAAGATTTAACTTTCTCAGGATTCCTGGCGACAAAGTTTGTAATACCAAACATCGCAGCATTGCCGAGAATTCTTTTAAACGGGCTTTTTATCACACTTCCCACCAGGACTTTACCCAGATAACCTGTAGTCAGTCCGGCAACAGTAGATATGATATTCGGCCCTGAATCGCTGGATGTTACCAGTTCGTTGAAGGCACTTTTCACCAGGTTCATTGGTTTTAACCCCTCCAGGGTAGTCCGGAATTCTTCTTTCAACATGGCTCCTTCATACGTCCGCCTGGCTTCTAACCGGAGAATCGCCTCCCTGAGGCTGGCCTCTGAATTTATTTCCTGCATAATGTAGCTTATTGTAGTGCTTGTTTAATGATTAAGTCGCTGATTGGCTTTTTGATCCAGTTGTGAAGAAAAAAATGCAAAATGATCCCTGCTACCAGGTAAAATGCCGCAACAATAAAAAAGCCATAATAAGATTTACCGAGCATTTCCCCCAGCCACAGCGCAATGCCGATGTTCAGCACCAATGCAAACAGGGAGATCATGAGGATGACACTCAAACGAGGTATTAAGGCGGTTACCACAATGGTGGTTGTTTCCAACAATTTCAGTTTTGAAAGTTCGAAAGTGGTTTTTCCGTAGGCTTCGACTCTTTCAACCAATGATTCAATTAGGTTTGCCGGTGTTTCCATGACTATTTTTTATCTCAAAAACAGGCGTCGGCAGGAAGCAATAACCTTCAGATCTCTATCCGTGTTCACCGCTTTCCCGCCAGATGCCATTTAATTTTAATGTCCGATTTTTAACTCAGAGAAGATATCACTTCAGATTCGATATCTTCCACTTTTTGTTTCCCGTTTTTTACGATACGGGTTGCTCCATCTTTCACCGTATCAAATTTATCAGCGATGCTATCTGTAAAATCATTGAATTTTTCTTCCAGTTCATCTATATAGTCATCCCTTTTTTGTGAAATTTTCCGACGGGTATTTGAACCTTTATCGGGAGCGAATAAAATTCCAAACATGGCACCGATGGCAACACCTGCCAACACGCCCAAAACTACTTTTCCAGAATTCATACTATTTGTTTTTAACTGTGAGTGAATTAATTGCTATTTATGTTTACCGTTTCCACCGCCATTGTCATGGCCATGGTTCCCGTTTTTTTCATTTCGATTTTCATTGTTTTTACCCTTTCCCTGATTACCATCCTGATTGCCATGAGGT
>JBAXFM010000409.1:0-3817 GCA_037139855.1 Bacteroidota bacterium | reverse complement strand
AATAAGGAAGCTGACGCTACCCACAAATATTGAGTCAGGATGATAACATGTATTAAAATAGACATCTGCAGTGTAATTGCCCGGTTCTAAATGTGCAACTGTTACTGCAAGATTTATGGGGCAGTCGCAAAATGCCCCACCTGAAATGTCGTGCTGGAACCATATAAGATGATTACCGCTCACAGTAACATTCATCTCATAATGTGCTGCACAGTCGCGCCAGCATGAATCATCTTTAAGGACTGCAGTATCGCCATTTACAACAACCTGGAGAGTGCCCCCTGTTTGATACTGTGCAAATGCCCAAACGCAAAAAACACTAAATAAAACTGAAAAGACAAATGATTTCATATAGTATGGTTTATAATTTTGTCCCTCACAATTCGCTAAATCCAGGAATGCGATTGACGACTTATTTTTGTCCCTTAATCTTTCCCAGATGCTGGTTATTTTTACAATTGAAATAGTGCGTTTGATTTTGTACAATTTTCATCCATGGGCTTTGAAATAATACCGAATTCCTGGCAATTTTATCAAATATACGGTTATATACGAGTCAAAACATTTACCAAACATCTTTAGGCCTATTTAATATATTAAAAATGCCATTTATCTTCAGTTCCATTTGAAAATGGTCGTTCACTGTTAAACAATGACCTGATGGCTAAGGTACGATATAACAATAGTGTTACCTACAACAACAAATTGACTTTTTATTTCCGTAAATCGGAAAAAATGAGAGATCTGAAAGATGAAAGTGTTTGATATGCTTGTCGATAAGAAAATAAAAGCGGGCCGGTTCTGGGACCGGGTTTTATGGGTGGAAACTAAAAAAGGACGAAATGGATGGAAAAAGAAGGGTTCAGATCAGTTTTAGCTCCATTAAAACCCGGATTAGTTCGGGGTTGGTACTTACCGCGAAACCGGCCCTGATTTTTTGAAGGGTCTTTTCAATAGCCGACACGGTGGAAAACCGGTTTGTGGCAATGTCTTTTAGGCTGGAGCCGTTTGCAAGCTGAACCACAATGACTCTTTCTGAGGGTTTCAGGAAATATTTCCGGGGTGAAAACGGATTACCCGGCTCGCTCTCCTTATGATTCATGGCAATGGCCGGAACGACAACCTTACCTTGGTAAACTTTCTCCAGGGTTTCCTTAAACTCACGTCGTTCTGCATTTTTAAGCACATACGCGCTGGCCCCGTGTTCCATCATGACCCTGATCCAATAGGCGTTGGTTTCCTGGGTAAAGATCACCACTGGTTTGGATGGAAAATGTTTCCTGATCGCTTCGAGGTTTTCGAGAGGGTCCAATCCGGGAAGCCAAAGATCGAGAACGATGATGTCAAATGAATCTGCCGAGGTCGACTGAATGAAATGTTCAATGGTATCCGATGATCCGGCAATGATTATTTCCTCCTGGAGATGTTTCAGTCGCTGCCTGATCCCATCAACAATGATGGAATGGTCGTCAATGATGTGCAGTCGTATCATTGTTACAGTGAATTAGGAGGTGACTGAAAAGGAGCTGATATCTTCCAATATACACCATGTTCCGGAACCGTATCGAGTTCAATCGTACCGTTCAGGAGATTAACTCTTGCAAAGATATTTGATAATCCCATCCCTTTTTTACTTTCTGCATCCTGATTGAAACCAGGGCCATCGTCATTGTACTCAATCTCAACGGCTTTGTCAGCAAATTTTACCGACAAAGTTATGTTCGCCTCAGAGGCATATTTCCTCGCATTGTTCAGCAGTTCCTGAACGATGCGGTAAACATGCATGGTAAATTGTACAGGTATCTCAGTGGCGGGATCGCCAATGTCAAACTGCAGTTTTAATTTGCCATATTTTGCGGTTTCCTCACACAGGCTGATCAGCAAAGGTCCGATCGCATGTCGTTCCATAATCTTTTTACTCATGCGGTGCGACAGATTCCTCACTTCGTCAGTGAAGTTTGCAATATGCATATCAATGGATTTTTTTATCCCAACATCCGCAGAAGGTTGCTGTTCAAAGGTTTCGTTTATTTTCAGGCATAGCATCCCAACAGAATCATGTAATTCCATTCCGTTTTTCTCCTTTTCGTGTTCCTCCGCCTCAAGAATCTTTATCGCTGATTCAAGTTTCAGATATTGAAGCCTGTTCCTTGTCCGCTGACGCATCCAGAAATATCCAAAAGCAAGGAAAAGAATCAGAAATCCTGCAAAAGCCAGCCAGAATTTCAGGCTGTTTATACGGGCATTTCTCAGGATTATCTGCTGTTCTTTCTCAACGATGATCAGGTTTTTGTTTTTAAGATCAAGCATGGCATTGAGCAGCCTAACCTGTTTTTTAGCGATCATTTTATCGTAGGTGGTTCGGGCTTCGGTAGACTTCCTGAGCCAAACTACCGCGTCATTGAATGCCATTTTTTTAATCAGGATATCGGCATAGGTGTCGTAAAGTGCAGCCAGCCAATCATAGTTGTTGATTTTTTTGGCCATGGGGATAGCCTTGTCAACAATACATTGCGTAGCTTTTTTTACATCATCTTTCTCAAGGTAGAAATATGCCATATTGTTATAAGCTCCGATCATAGCAATAGGGATGTTGCTGTTTTCGCCCATCTTAATGACCATATTGTAATAAATCATGGCCGAATCAGAATTTTCCTGCAACAAGCCAAGATTCACCAGGAGATTGGCTCTTTCTACCTCCGTTCCTTTAACTGTCGCGATGAGTTGGATCGCCTTTTTTATCATGCCAGCGGATTCTTTGGTGTCATGTCCGAACTGGGCCACGTTGCCCAATGCAATCCCCATCTCTCTTGGGAGGTTGTTTCTTGTTGCGACCGTCAGGGCCGAATCATAAAACGTTTTGGCCATTTGCGGATCATCGGTCGTTTGATATAAAGCTGCAAGTGCATTCAATGAAATGGAAACAGCCGATGGTTGTCCGTAAAGAAGTCCCGATTGGATAGAGGAGTCAAGCAGGATGATGGCATTTTTAACATCGCTGGCTTCGAGATACAGCTGTGCCATGTTGTAAAAAATATTACCCCGCTCCCGTTTGAATGAGGTTGTGTCGGTGATCTTCAAGGCCAGGTTAAGGAAAAACATGGCGGAATCATTTTGTGCGATAAGTAAAACCAGGCCTTTTATATTGAGAGCCTTGATAAGAACTTCATCCGAGTTGATGCTGTTCGCAAGTGAAACTGCCTTTGTAGCCATAAAGCGGGCTTTCATCGAATCGGTATTCATCAGCACAACAGCCATCGAATCCAGATTGGTAATGGAATCAAGATGTTGTTTATAAACAGCCGGAGATGCCTTTGTTCCTTGTTCTTCCTGCCGGCATGACAGGAAACAGAAGATCAGGAATAAAACGGCTACAATGTTTAGTCGGTGTTGGAGAGTTTGATTCATGGGGTTAGCAATTCATTTGTATTATGACAAAAATAACCAATTTTAATCACCCTTCTCTTTTAATCCTGAATTTCGGGCTGACTCTTGCAGAAGACCTTCCAGGTTTTGAAAACCTGGAAGGTCTGGTTGATCACTGTTCACCGTCACATTTTCATTCATACTTCAATCCCCTCCCTGGATACATTTTTAAAAATCGGGAGTTTTGAATGCGAAAAGCTATCTTTTGATACCAGACTGGTTGAGATCAAAATATTTTCAGTTTCATGTCGAAAACCACCCGAAATTTTGTATATTTGACATGGCTTTGTCTCGTTTCCCGCCATTCAATGTTCCACCTGCCACATTTCCAAGACTCTTTTCTAACCCTCCTCTAAGTCTCCTCTAAGACCGCTCTAAGTCTTCTCTAAGT
>JBAXFM010000408.1:0-3850 GCA_037139855.1 Bacteroidota bacterium | reverse complement strand
TTCAATGCAACTGGTACAGTCTGTCCGGGGCTTGCGGTAACCGTAGCCAGCGAAGCTGTTTGACTAAACGATGCTGCTCCAAATAACATGAGGAATAGCATCATCAATGTAAATTTTTTTGTCATAGGTTAAAGGTATAAAGTTTATTAATATTTGCTAAACTAGTGTATTGTCAATTTTCAATTAATTTGATTAATCATTTTTCGGGAAACAGTAAATAATGTATTTGCATTTGTAAAACTTAGCTTGTATAAATAAATGCCAGGATTAAGCGCTGAAGCATTAAAATGATAGTTGTGAGCGCCCATTGCCTGTCTTTCAAAAATCGGACGTGCAACGATGTTCCCGCGCATATCAAGAATTTCAAGCATGACATTGCCATTTTCAGGCAATGAGTATTCAATGATAGTAACCCAATTGAATGGATTAGGTTTGTTACGTAATAAAAAGTCGTTTGCTATTGCATAGCCCGCAACCGAAGCGAGGGTATCGATGGTTAAGATAGCTTGCATGGTAGCTGCTGTGCAATTTTGTGTAGAAAGGCTGCACAGATACCTGTTTTTATTAAACGATGGAGGGGCGTAGTTGATGGTAAGCTCATTGCTATGAGTACCCTGGTAAATAGTATTGTCGGAAAGATCATTCCAGGTTTGACCGTTGTTGGTGCTTTCTTTCCAAGAGTAATTTGGGGAATTGGTCGCGATTGTTGAAAAGGTTGTAAGCGCCCAGGATTTAACAACGGTATCTTTTGGTTGAAGGATAACCTGAGGAATACTTGATGCAACGGAGCCGTTAACATAATTTACTGGAAGGACTTGAAGCTGGTAATTTGAGATTTCACAATTTGTTTTAAATGCGACAGGTGTTACTTCCCCCTTGAAAGCAAAGCGGATGTCAAAAAGTTTTTTATGTGTGAAGTCAATAGGAATAACCCGACTCCATACAAATGCAAGTTGAAAGGGATTCATATTCAAGGAGTAATTGCTCCCATTAAGTTGAGGGTCAATATTTTCAATTGACAGGTATGACATACGTGTACTGTCAAATGCAATAAATAAGGTAATAGATCCAATGTTTACCAGATTGTCGCCGGTAATTGGAACAAACACTTCCGGGGCCGCGCAGGCCTCCACTGAACCAATAGTCAGTGTTTGGGCCTGCGCAGTCGTAGCAACACCTAAAAGGAACAATAGGATCAACATGGAAGTTGGTCTTTTTATTTCTTTCACAGATGTGGGAAGTGGATTCATTTTTTATTTTAGTTTGATTAAGATTAAGATGGAAAGAAGACAACAAAATTACTATAAAGTTGCCTTCTTTCCAAATTGGGTTTACCGGGTGAACATCATTTTGTTGACCTTTACATAGGTATCGGTAGCTCCGATGACTTCAATCTTATACAGGTAAACACCTGGTGTAAGCGTGTTGTCATAAGTATCTACAGGTACTGTGTAAGAACCAGCATTCTGCATTTCATCCACAAGTACCCGTATGGTTTTACCATACATATTGGTGAGTACCAGGCGAACTTTACCGGATTCTGGCAGTGTATAAACGATATTCGTGGTGTTTTTGAATGGGTTCGGATAGTTGAACATACTGAATTCTTTCAGGCCGTTCGGTGTGATTACCTTCGACATTTTCAGGTCAAAGTTATCATACCTGATAGCTTTAGAGTCAGCAAATTCACTGCCCGGGATGAGACTAAAGATCTGTGTAGCTTGCGATACAAGTTCTTTGGTGTTCATCGTGAGAGAGATGATGATTTCATCGTTCTTTACAGAGAGTGGTTTGGTGTCGGACCATGCAAGGGCGATCTTGCCATCTTCAATAACGTACTTCATTCCTTCGAGAGAAGTATTTACTTTTTCGATTTCGAAGATGTTTTGATCGTAGCCCATGAACAAGGTCATAGCACCAAGGTCGGCAATTGCACTGCTCTTGATGTTGTAAGTGAACGATTGATTTACCGGGATGGTTTGTACGGCATCATCCTTAATGGTCAGCAAGGAAGCTTCCTTAAGACCGGCAGGGATGTAAGAACCGTTGACATCACCCTCACACAGACCAAGGATATCCTTGGTGGTCGTAACAGGAACAGTTATTTCAGGATTGTTGAATTTCCAGTCGCCTGCAGGGTATGAAGTAATCGAACCAATTGTGCGAAGTTTGATATACAATGCATCCAAACCTGTAATGGTAAGGCTTGCATTAACATCAGCCACGGTATCATTCAGATCGTATAACGGGTAAAGAATCGGGTTGGCCACATACAACTGGACAAGAAGAGCATCCGTTGCATTGTTGCCGCCCCATGTTCCACTGAAGGAGGCTTCTAAACGGTAAGCTCCTACTGGTACATTCGTAAAGGCGAAGTAACCCGGAGCACCCGTGTAGTTAGGAGGATTCATATTTGGCCCTGATACGGTGGTTGCTGCTATAACACCTGTCACAGTGTTGCGCAGTTTGATGGTCACACCGTTAAGGGCTGTGTTGTATGCATTTTTATACATCACAGTACCGTCAAGGTTCTGCTGTCCTGCCGGGAGAATGGTAATGTTCAGTGTAGTACAAGCGCTGCATCCGGTTGCTGGATTAGTTTCGCAAACAGTTACAGTTCCACATCCGCAAGGCGGGAATGGACCCCAAATCACCGTAATGCAATGTGTTCCTTGTCCTGAAAGTACTGAGCCACCCACAACTGCCCAGGTATAGAGATGACCTGTGAAGAAAGGTGTACAATAGGTTGTACTTGAGTTGGCATTAACAGATACCGGACCCGTAATAACCGGAGCGGGAGGTAAGCTGACAGCTACAAGGATAGTTTTACTTACCCTACAGCCATCGCACTTGGTTGCTGTTACCGTAACTGAACCTTGAGTACAACAATCCCAGTCAACCTGAATTTGCGGTGTATTCCATCCTGAGGTAATCGAGCCACCAACAACCACCCATTGATAAGTGATATCAGTTGGTAAGCAAGGAACGTCCGGTGCTTTCCAGCCAAGGAATCCGCCTACATTGGCAGTATAAGTTGAAAGGCCAGTTGAGTTGCAACAAGCTGCAAGTGGGCCGGTTATACCAGTGGACCATTCAGGTGGCTGATTAACAATACCAAATCCATAAGCCTTGCAAGAGTGTGCATCTGTTACAGTAATCAGGTAGGTGCCTGCTGACAGTCCGGTAATTGTTCGTGTTGGTGCACCGGTACTCCATAAGTAGGAATAACCAGTTGTACCTCCGGTAGCTGTGGCAGTAAGAGTTCCATCTGAATAACCATAACACATTAGCATGTTGGTTCCACCATCTACTAAGACTTCAGAAGGTGCTGTGATAGACCAACTGTTGCTTGCAGTACATGGTCCGCCATCAGTAACTGTAACGGTATAAGTACCTGTAGAAAGACCAGTTGCTCTTGAAGCTGTCTGACCATTATTCCAATGATAAGAATAACTGGTAAGACCTCCAGTAACACCCACCTGTATCCATCCGTCACTGCTAAGGTGGCAGAGAGGATTCAGGTAATCAGTTCGTGTAATGGAGATAGCTGAATTTTGAGTTACCAAAAATGTCTGAGTCTTCGAGCATGTATTATAGTCGGTAACTGTTACCTCATATAATCCTGCGGTAAGGTTCAAAGCAGTCGGTGTGGTTTGTCCCAGGATATCATTCCATTTATAGGAATATCCTGTTGTTCCACCTGTTATCGTAGTGGTTATTTTTCCATCACCACCACTAAAGCAGGTAACCTTTACAGGTGTACCAAGGATGGTAATTTCAGATGGAGTGGTAATGTCCTGCCAGGTAATGTTGAAACAGCTATTGGCATCCGTCAAGCTTATGGTATAAC
>JBAXFM010000407.1:0-3850 GCA_037139855.1 Bacteroidota bacterium | reverse complement strand
TTTTTGATCTACTGGAAGATATCCCACAGGCTGGTGGATTCTTCATTCAAAATATCAAGAGGAATAAGAGTGATGTTTACAATGTGGTCATTATTTAAGTGTTTGACTGAAAGAAAAAATAAAAAAATAATCTCATGAAAGTTATAGCAATAAACGGAAGTCCCAAAAAAGAAGGAAACACCTGGCATGCCTTAAAAATGGTTGGTGATGAACTTCTGGCGATTGGTATTGAGTTCGAAATCCTGCATATCGGGCATAAACTGATTCATGGTTGCACGGCATGTGGGAAGTGTGCAGAAAACAGAGATGAAAAATGCAGCCTCGGATCCGATGGTCTTAATCAATGGATACAAATAATCAAAGCGGCGGATGGTGTCATCCTGGGCTCTCCAGTTCATTATTCAGGCGTTGGTGGCACGATGAAATCATTTTTGGACAGATTATTTTATGTTTCAGGGGCAAATGGAAACCTGTTACGCCACAAAGTTGCAGCAGCAGTGGTGGCTGTCAGACGGTCAGGTGGTTCCGCAACCCTGGATTGTTTATACCATTTTCTGACCTACGCTGAGATGATAGTTGCCACGTCCAATTACTGGAATATTATTCATGGCAGGACACCCAACGAGGTAACCCAGGATGGTGAAGGTGTGCAAATCATGCGGGTTTTGGGTAAAAATATGGCCTGGTTGCTGAAAATGAAAGAAGCAACAGCAGGTATTATTCAACCGCCAATACCTGAAAAGAAGGTGGTCACAAATTTTATCAGATAGACAAGGATATTAATAAACCAATTTACGATTGTATGAAAAAAGTTATCAATGCCAGAATCAATTTCTAAGTGAAGGATGAGAATTCGTACTTTTATTCTATTAAGTATCTTTTATGAAAACCAACTTGTTATTTCTGCTGCTGTGTTTGCCCATTATTAGCCAAATATCAGCCCAGACCCCAGACCCGGCAATTGAGAAGCAATTCTCCAGAATCGTGAATTTGATTAAACAGGACAAGGTTAAAAAGCTGTCAGGCTTAATTGCTTTTCCGATAAAACGTGACAATCCGGTTCCCGATATTGAAAACAAACAGGAATTTATCAAGTATTACCCCATCCTGTTTGACCAGGATTTCAAACAGAAACTGGATACATTTAAAGTTTCTGACATTTTTCGGATCGGGGATAACTATGGAATATTTCATGGTGAACTGTGGATGAACGCTGAAGGGAAAATTATAACCGTAAACTATCAATCGAAATCCGAACTTAGTTTGGCTGCAAAATTGACAGCGGAAGAACGCAGTACACTGTATCCAAGCATCCGGCAGTGGACACAAAACAAATACAAATGTTTAACAGACAAGTATATGTTTCGTGTGGATGATACCGAAAAGGGCTATCGGCTCGCATTATGGTATTATCCAAGTAAATGGATGGACAAACCATCATTGATCATGTACAACGGCATGTTGGAGTTTAGTGGCAAGAACGCAGAATACACCTTCCATGCAGGCTCCTGGACATATCTGGTTGAAGATATTAGAATAAGCTCGGAAGATGGCTTGTTTGGGGTATTAATGACAATATCAAAAAATGGGCTTGAGAAAAGAACCAGTCAGTGTAAATGCATAAAATAAAAGTAGGCTTGCGTCAATTCAGTCGAAGTGCAATGCGGGTGCAATATAAATGTTACATGATTGCGTTCTTGAAGCTTTGCGCATAGTGGGATTTAGTGGGCTCAGTATCTACTTATTATCATGTTCAACCCAAATCAGGGCAGATGTGTCAAATCCCATCTTTTTTGCAGTGGAAAGGTAGCTCTGCTTTATTTCTTCTGGTATCCTGGTCTCACGAGAAAGTATCCACAGATAACTCAAATCATTCCCGCACACAAGTGCATACTTGTAATCACTGTCAATGGCTATCACGTTATATCCTCCATAAAACGGACGGAAAAACGACACCTTCAGCATGGCAACATCAGATTTTCCGACAAACTTTGCAATGCCAGTGGCTTCCTCCCATTTCTTTTTCACATAATTATAGCCACGGTTAACGACCTTAATGGTACCATCATCATTAACAGAATATTGAGCTGTGGTGTTATTCAAATTTCGCTCAAATCTAAAATCGAAACGGGCAATCTCATACCACTTGCCCATATATTTCACTGTATCAAATGGTTTTATTGCCATGACTCCTTCGGGAATGGTGGAGCATGATGTGAATAAAAGTCCCAGAATACCAATAAGCGGGTATTTTAATAGTGTTTTTACATTCATATTTTTATTGAATAAACACAAATCTATCAATTTTGTTGTCATTATCTGACCTTACCAGATTTAGAATTCGGGACAATGAAAAATTCAGATGATCGCAACTCAGGTTAGTCGCCGATACTGCCGGTGTTGAAAATTGTTTTAATGGTTATCCAATCCCCCAGTTCCTGAATTTCCTGTTCCAGTTGGGTCTGTTTTGGTGGTGCTTCAAGATTTTGATTTGGTGGTTGAGTGAAGGATATCGGAGTGACGATTATAGGACTCCTGAACAAGTTGTTCACTTCTTCCACGAAGGCGGGGTCTATGTTGCGAGCCTTGTTCGACCTTTCCTGGGCTACCAGCATTCTCTGTATTCTGGTCATTGGCTTATTCTCTTCGTTTGAATTTTCATTTATTTCCATGGTATAATGATTTTATAGGTTAAACATTTGCGCATCAGGAAAACAAGCGGAAATTGAAGGGGGAGGTTTATTGAACCTTTTTGATCCTTTCGATCCGCATCGTTTTACCACCGTGGTGTTCGGACTCGGTTGGTACCCATTCAAGGGTTCTTGATGCTGCAACAAAGGTAAGCCATAATATCCCAAAGCAAAGAACTATTTTAATAAATCTTTCAATTTGATTGATTTCCCCATAGGTCTCACCATTATATCGCATTTTCAGCAACATTTCATGACTTGTGATTCATGATCATCGTACATATGGCCTCTTTCCTTCAGTTTTCTTGATAATCATTCACAGTTTCCGGGCCTCAACAGAGTCAGATCTTGATAATGCCTGGGAATTTTTTCTCTGGTGGTATTTTCAGGAAGCTATAACAGGGGACTATGGAAAGTCGCATGGTTTCTCCGTCCGTTGTGTGAAAGATTGAAAAAGATTTGGTATTTATTAAATTAAGCGTATCTTTGCACACGATTTAGCTGAACACGATGCGGGGGGACAAACAGTCCCCTCTTTTATTAATAACCGATGATCACAGAAGCGAAAGTAAAAAGGCTGATTGAAACACACCTCGAAGGGAAAGAAATTTTTCCCGTTGATGTGGTAGTAAAAACAGGAAATCGCATTTCAGTGTTTATTGACGGGGATCACGGTGTAACCATTGAGGATTGCCGGGAAATAAATCACTTTATCAACGAAAGTCTTGACCGCGATGCCGAAGATTTTGACCTGACTGTATCATCGAACGGGGCAGACCGGCCATTAAAACTTCCCAGGCAATATAAAAAGAATATTGGAAACGGGCTCGACATCATTACCAAAACGGGAGATAAAATCACCGGGGTAGTGTTAAGTGCAAATGAAACCGGCATCGAATTAGAGATAACACCTTTGAAAAAGCTGAAGAAAGATCAGGAAATAAAAACTATTTCATTGAATTTCAGCGATATCAAATCAGCAAAAGAAGTAATCACTTTTAAACATTAGCATAACCACACAATGGAACATCTGAATTTAGTCGAAACCTTTTCGGAATTCAAAGAATTCAAAAACATCGACAGGGAAACCATGATGCGCATCCTCGAAGATGTATTCAAGCATATGCTGACGAAAAGGTTTGGGTCGGCCGATAATTTCG
>JBAXFM010000406.1:0-3860 GCA_037139855.1 Bacteroidota bacterium | reverse complement strand
GAGAACCATGATTGGTTATAAAGGAATAACAATCCGTTCCGTCCTGTACCAAAGTAGTATAAACCGGCAGATTCATTCCATTTCCAGGGTTTCCGATGTTGGTTCCCGTTGGATTTGCCCCGGCGCTGCCCGAACAAAAGTTCCAGTAATAGCTGCTGCCACCCGTGGAAGTATTGGTTGCCGTAATCGGCTTTCCTACACAAACGGTATCAGGAACCGTGAATGACGCCGTAGCATTGCATGGCGCCGCAAGAACCACAATGCTTTTACAAACGGTTGCCTGGTCGGGCAGGCCCTCATTCACAATCAACTGGATGTTATACGTGCCGGGTTGATTATAGGAAAATGAAGGAGGGTTGTATAGCGTGGAGGATGGTACCGAGGCATTGGAACAGGGCAGGAAACGGAGCCGGGTAAGGGTGCCCTGGCGGTTAGTATTGTACAGGAACAAAGTGTCGCCAACTCTTACCAGTTCTGTGAACTGGGCTGGTTGGGTCATGGCCCCGATATTGCCCAGGGATATTGCGGTAATTGACCCGGTAATCCCGTCAGGAAAATTTAAACGCCATATCTTGTCGGGCGAAGAAAGAGAATAGTTCAGATGAAAACCAACCGTGCCATTGCAATCACGGATGAGGGCAAGACCTCCCGGACTGACCGTTGGACAGATAACCCCGAGATTCACCCCTATTGGTATATTCAGAAGGGAACTGCCAAAGGATAACCGGGTCATTGTGTGGTTTGCCATATTGGAAACCAATCCATACCAGGCCCCGTTTTCGTTGATGATTTTAAAGACACCCGGGTAATTCAGTGCTCCGGGCGAACCCAGATCGGTTACTACCGGGGTGTTCAGCAAACTGTTGCCGAAATTCAGCCTCACCAGTTTATGATTTCCCCAACTGGAGATAAAGCACACCCAGGTCCCGTTTTCATTAATTATATCGATATTGTGTGCCTCCAGAAGCATGGAATAGGTTCCCAGGAGGGTGGCCACCGGGGTATTTGCAGGCGAGGTGCCGAAATTCAGCCGTATGACCCTGTTGTTGCAGTTCACAAACCCGATCCATATTCCATTGTCTATACAGATCTTTATCCCCAGTACAGAGTCGTTGAACATTCCGAAGTTTCCCAGGTTTGTCCATGATACGGGATTGTTGCTGAAACTGGTTCCATGGTTGTACCGCACTAAAAAACCGCCCGGCCCCTCATTGGTAATGAAAGAATAGCAGGTGTTGCCATCCTTTACCAGGGTTGGATAACTGGGAACGTTCAGGAGGCTTCCGGGATTCCCGATGTTGACTCCCACCGGGTTCGCCAGGGTATTGCCCGAACAGAAACTCCAGTAATAGGTGGCGCCGGTCGTTGATTGATTGGTTATATTGACGGTGCTCCCCACGCAAACAGTATCCGGGGCGGTAAATGCTGCAACAGGATTGCAGGGTGCAGCGAGTACGACAATGCTTTTGCACAGGGTTGACTGGTTGGGCAATCCTTCGTTCACAATCAAACGGATGTTGTATGTGCCGGCCGTGTTATAGGAAAACGAAGGCGGATTAAACATGGTGGATGAAGGAACTGATGCATTGTTGCAGGGCGGAAAAGTCAGCCGGGTGAGGGTGCTGTTATCGCGGTTGGAGATGTAGGCAAATAGAGTATCGTTCTGACGGAACAGTTCAGAAAACAAGCTTGGCCGGGCTAGCCCTCCGACATTTCCCAGTACCGTTCCTGTCACGTTACCGGTAATGCCGGTTGGGAAGGAAAGTTTGCCCAATTCGCCGTTCACCAGGTAATTTGTCCAATAGCCTGTCGTTGATCCACACTCATTCAGCAATGTCAGCCCTACTGCGGAATTAAATCCCCCGGGATTTCCAAGGTTGACACCGGTTGGTGTGTTTAACAAAGATGGTCCAAAAGTAATCCGTGCCAATGTATTTCCCCCTGCCATAACCATGGCATACCAAAGTGAATTTTCCTGGGCCAGGCAGATGGCGAAAGGTTGAATAAGCACACCACCAAGACTGCCGAAATCGGTGGCAACCGGGATATTTGTCAGGCTGGTCCCGAAATTCAGCCGGATCATTTTCTGACCCAGGGAACAGGTTACAAATCCAAGCCATGTCGTTCCTTCCTTGATGATTTCCAGGCCATGAGCCATGTTGAATGCCGGAAATGGGCCAATGTCGGTTGCTGTAGGAGTATTCCAGAGTGAATTCCCAAAATTCAGGCGGATGATGGTGTTGAAACTGTTCACAAAACCAAACCAGTTGCCGTTATCATATTTGACCTGGATTCCCTCTTCATTGAAATTGATTAGTCCGAATTGCCCCAGGTTGGTCCAGCTTACAGGATTGTGGGCAAAGCTTGTACCATGGTAATACCTGATGACGCCCACACCCTGGCAACTCACAAACGAAAAACAATCTGTTCCCTGTTTTACCAGTGTAATGTAGGTTGGGATGCTGAGGAGGCTGCCCGGATTGCCGATATTCACCCCCGTAGGATTCTGGTTGGCATTGCCTGAGCAGAAATTCCAGTACCAGGTACTGCCCCCTGTAGTGGTATTGGTAACGGTGACTGACTGGCCGGTACAAACAGTATCCGGAGCAAGGAAACTTGCCACCTGTGCTGAAAGATCAGTTGGAAGGGTGGTCCGGATCAGAAACCAGGCAATAAAAATTATCAGCGACCTATTGGCATTCATGGGAGGACTCAAGCCACATTAGTACCATGTAAAGGTAGAAATAAAAACGGAATACTTCACCCACCGGAGAAATCTCAGCCTGAAGCACAATACCTCACCCCCCGGCCCCCTCTCCGCCCGGAGATATGTACCTCACCCCCCTGCCCCCTCTCCGCACGGAGAGGGGGAGGTGCGTTGTAGAATGATTTTATTGATTTTCTGAAGGACGGTTTCAAGGTTGGAGAGGATTTCTTCATTTGCAAACCGGATGACCTGGATTCCAAGGTTTTCGATTTCGGCAGACCTGCCTTCGTCATATTCTGCCTGTCTAGGAAAGTTATGAATGCCGCCGTCAACTTCTATAACCAGTTTCAATTCATGACAGTAGAAATCTGCGATGAACCATTTGATTGGATGTTGTCTTCGGAATTTAACATCCGAGAACCCTTTATTTCGCAAAGCATTCCAAAGAACTTTTTCTGCTTCTGTCGGTCTTTGCCGGAGTTCTTTTGCAAATTCAATCAATTCCTTCGGTGCACCATAATAAAAATCATTCCGGTAGCTTGTCTTGATAAACGGCATGATCAAACTTTTTTCAAAATAATAAATACCTCACCCCCCCGGCCCCCTCTCCGCGCGGAGAGGGGGAGGTTTCGATAGCGTGTCTTGTCCTGATAAAAGGCATGATCAAACTTTTTAAATAGTATCATTTTATTAACCCACTCCGTTTATTTCCCCCTCTCCGTTGGGGAGAGGGGGTCAGGGGGGTGAGGTATTTGTCTCCGTCGCGGAGAGGAGGTCAGGGGGGTGAGGTATTTTAGAGGCATTTACAAATACAACTCAATCAGCGCCCGATAATCCTCCTCCTTCATCTTCATATTACCGCCATTGACTTTGGTGTGAACCATCGACTCGAAAATTGGCTGGCTGAGGTCTCCCGGAATTTTCATGTCCGACAGCCGTGTCGGACATCCGAGGGATTTAAAGAAGGCTTCGATGCGATCGATGGATTCGTCGGCAGTGAGTGTTTCACCGAAAAGTCCGGTACCAAGTTCTGCGATACGGTCTGCCATCTGAGCTTTAAAGTGACGCATCCAGGCCGGATAAATGATGGTGAGGGAGGCGCCATGAGGCACGTCGTAGAGCAGCGACAGGCAATGACCTGCGCTGTGAACAC
>JBAXFM010000405.1:0-3866 GCA_037139855.1 Bacteroidota bacterium | reverse complement strand
TAATGTGCTGATGTGCTAATGTGCTGATGTGCTAATGTGCTGATGTGCTAATGTGCTGATGTGCTGATTTTGGATGTTTTAAGTGTATTGTTCGATGAGTTCATCTACAATTATTTTCACTTTTTCCTGGTTGGTTTTTGAACCAATCCGACTGGTTTCGGACGTAAGAATATCCTGGCATATTTTCCTGAAGATTATTTTGGATTCAGAAGGGGTAGTTTTCAAGGTAGCCAGTGTTTTGGCGATCATGATTGAACCCCGAATCGTTGGGTCAAATTCAGTCTTTCCCGATTCACGCAACCCTCTGACTATTTTCACAATTACTTCGGTGTCAGAGAGAGAAAGTTCAGATTTTGCCATGGTGATCAGCAACTCGGTTTCATAGTCGAAGTGATCGAGATCCATGGTCACCATTCTGTCGCGCAACGCATCCTGGGTGCGGTTAACACCGGCATACTCCTCCGGGTTTGATGTAAAAATGGCACGGAATTCAGGATGCACTTTCATGTAGTAATCCTCCTCCTTGGCTGCGGAAGTACTAAGCATTCGCTCTTGAAGGATAGGTAACAGGATATTATTTGCTTCCGGACGCGAACGGGTAAATTCATCGTAAATCAAGGTAAATCCATTTTTAACAGCGATGGTCAAACGATTATTCACCCACTGCTTGCTCATATCCTCTTCATATTTATGAACGGAATGAATGAATTTGTCGTCCAGCTTTTTGTATTTGTAGCCTTGTTCACTGCCGATAAGGTCAGAAGTTTTGTATTCGGCATCACCATGAATGATGACCACTGGTCTTCCGATTTTGCTTGCCAGATGCATGGCCACTGTTGTTTTGCCAGTTCCCGAAGGGCCCCTGAAATGCACCGGAAATCCAGCTTTAATATAGGTAAGGCCCCGGCTGGTAATGTCTTTAATATAGTCGGTTTCTACAAAATTCGACATTGGCCTTAGCTCAAGTACGGTGTTCATTTCATTGTTGTTGCTCATGGAGAAAGTTGTTTGTGATTGACGATTGACAAATGACGAATGACGAATGACAGTTAACTAATGATTTTTAACTTTTGACTTTTGACTTTTGACTTTCAGCTGAATGGCAGATTTGGCATTTGTTCCAGGGCTTTCTTCCAAATTTGCCGGGCTTCTTCAATATCCCTGGTGATTTGTTCCTTTGCGATTAAGAATTCCATTTTTTTTGTCTGAAACCTGGCCATTGCTTCCTGCTGCTTAAGCATACTTCGTTTGATATTGGCCCCCACATTTTTCATTTCAAATCTTCAAATTATATTTAGAAACCTTTCCCCCCGCAACGGGTACAGGGCAAACCATCGATTGACTTGCCTGTTCCTTTGCATTGAATACATTTTGTGCTCTTCGCAATGTGGTTAAATCCCGTGCCTCCGCATACGATACATGTTACCCTGGCGCCAAGCGGGTTTTTACCTGAACCTGCGCAAAAAACACATGCCTTCATGGGTTCCTGTACATCAACCAGTCCTGTGCCATTGCAAACCAGACAATGCGATATATGAGAGAGTAAATCAAATGGATCCATGCCAGTTCCGCTGCAAAATGCGCATTTTATATTTTTTGCCATAACCATTAAGGATTTACGAATGACGAATGACGAATGACGAATGACATTTCAATGATGGGCACTGAGCGTAGCCGAAGTGTCCGTGGTATGAACTTTGAGAGAGTCCGGACACTACGCTTGCGCTCAGTGTCCGGATCTAATCCGAGTTCTTGTAGTAGTTATTTTAGCGGGAAGTAGATATTGTCAATTTTCTGCACTTTTCCACCGTCCAATAAAGCTTTTGCGGTAAATCCAAGTTTCATTCTTGTTTCACCCAGTGGTTCTTCCATTTCCGAAATTTTCACACCCTTAGGATGTTTATTGATATAATCTAACACTTTTTGTTCCAGGGTCATCGGGACTATGGGTTTGGGTTCTGCTTTTGCTGGAACTTCAACGACGGCTTCCGGCTTAACTTCTTTTTTTTCAGTTTTTTTGACCGTCTGTTTTGGCGCTGCAACTACTCCTGTTTTTCTTATCTGTGCCATTGCATCCTGCATTTTTTCCCACTCAGCTCCAGCCTGAACCCTGTTTTGCAACAAATCATCAAGCATTCCGCCGGTATATTTCTGGACATCCTTTACTTCTTTCTGGATTCCTTTTATTGATACATGAATGGCTTTCATCAGACCGTTGTAGTCGCTCAGCCTTTCTGCTTCGCCCTTGTTGAGGTCTTTTCTGAGTTTTTGAGCCATCTTTTGATTTTCTTTACTGATTTCAGCTAATCTTTTCTGAAATCCATGCAATAACGTCCTGGTATATTTAACTCTTTCATCCAGGTTCTTACCAAGTTCAGCCCTGAGTTCGGCAGACATGTCCTGATGCTCCTTCTCAAACCTGTCTAGCATATCATTGGTACTCTTGAAGATATTGGCAACCTCATCGTTGATGCTTTTAATATCGTTGTTGATATTTAACATCAGTGCATCAAAATCCTCCATCCTGATCTTTTCATCCTGAGCTCTGTCGGCCCTGCCGGTTTCAAAGAATTTATTCAATTCGGCAGCCATTTCTGACCGTTCGACCGTAAAGTCACTAATCATGTTGATAGTAGATGTTTGAATTGCAACCACTTCCTTTTGGATTGAAGCGATGGTTCCATGAATGCCGGCCATTAAACCTTTATAGGTGTTTAAGCGGTCCTTTTCACCGTGGGCGAGACCTTTTCGCAATGCGGCCGCATTTGCTCTTATAGCATCGGCCATTTCCTGTTGGTCTTTACGGAAACCATCGAGGGTTTTCTGAACATCGTTTACAAGCTCTTCATTTTCTTTGATCCTTTGTTTGAATGAAGCAAGCAGTTCTTCAGTCAAATTTTTCATTTCTGATCCTAGTCCCATTTGTTTATCTCCTATTTTTAAATAAATGTTTAATTACCTGAATTAGTTGATTTCTTTAATTATTTGATTTTTAACCTTTTTTATATCTTGAATCAGAACCTGATCCCCCTTTTCAAGCAAGTTTTCCAAACATTCTTTCATTCTGTTATGCATTTGCTGAAAGTCGATGAATGTTTTCATCGCCGTTTCTTTTCTCATTTCCTGAAGTTTTGAAATTTGAGAAAGCTGGTCTTTGATCAGGGTAATTTTTTCGCTGGCATCGGCCGAGGTAATATCTTTGATACCCAACAAGCTGTTTTTAAGCGATTGGGCAGTTTCTTTCTGTGCTTCAATGAAGATTAAAAACTGGGTTTCGGCTTCCCGTTCCTTGGCATCAAGTGCGCTAAGAATGCCTGACATCATTGAGTTATAATCCTTTTTACGCAGGGAACCATTTTTGGCCAGGGTTTCGCAAAGCCTGGAATTGAGTATTTCCCGCTCCTTTTTAAGATCGTTTATGGAATTATGAACATTATCGAACAGTGAGTGGGATGATTCGGTAATGTTTTCTGATGACTGGAAGGCAGTTTGAATTTTCTGAATCCGCGATTCGTAAGAGGTGATGATGTTGTCAAAAAAACCATCTATGTTTATTTCAGACAGGGGATTCATGGTGGTTGATTGATTTATTGATTGATTGATTTCCGTGTATGTTGGTCACTGAGCGAAGTCGAAGTGACTATTATTCTTTGGAGTAAAAAAGCGAAATTCTTGGTAACTCATGCTTTCGGCTATCAAACCGGTAAGGATGTTTTAGCAAGAATAGCTGCTCAACTGCAAAATGCCTTAGGCGGCTTTGGCGGTTAATCCGATTGCTTCAGCATACTTCAGGTATGTTTCAACAGAGGCCACAACGATTCTTGCTTCGATAGCAAGCAGTTCAATACCTACCAATGAAACTCTTA
>JBAXFM010000404.1:0-3885 GCA_037139855.1 Bacteroidota bacterium | reverse complement strand
AACCACCCCAATGCAAAACTCATGTGCATATAGCCCAGCAGTAGGTTGCGCTTCCACATGCGACGATGAATAAGGCCTTCAAGAAAGACCTCTCTGAGCGCGGATAAGATCTGACCCGGATGACGAATCCCCGCCATGAACCGCACTTTATCGATGGGAGGCAATGCTTTGATCCATTGGTACCAGCTTTTCCCGATGGCAACAATCACATAGATGAGCCCAAGAAAGAATGGAAGTACAAACAGGTTAAAATTAATCATCCCAATTGTTCTATGGCCCGGTTAAGTGTTAATATGACGTTCCGTAGATTCACCCCCCGGGGACAAACCAGCTGACATTTTCCGCAAAACATACACTTCAGAATTTCCGGCTTGATGTGCTTTGTTTCGCCACGCCTTATAAATGTGTGTACCCTGCGGATGTTAAAGTCGGTAAAATGGCCGGTAGAACAGGTAGCGGTGCAACTTCCGCATCCGATGCAAAGATTGATCGATGGCTCATGCTCCAGCAGGTATTCCGCAAATCGCTTGTCATTGCGGTCATAATCGATGGATTCGTCAAGAAGAATTTTGTATCCGAAATTTATCGCCATTTTGTTTATTTAATGCCTCACCCTGTAACCCATTGCCCTGAGTGCCTCACCCTGTGACCCCTCTCTTTTATGCCTCACCCCCTGACCCCTCTCCCCAGGGAGAGGGGAGCCAGGTTACTCCCTGGTTGCTGATACCCTATCCCCCTGACCCCTTCCCCAACAAGGGAAGAGGAGAAAAGTCCCTCCCTTTTTGGGGAGGGATTTAGGGTGGGGTAATTAAATACCTGTTCACCTGCAACGCTGTGGCCCTCGCGTCGGCGATGGCATTTACAATGCATGCCGGGCCTTTTACCGCACCGGCAAGAAATATCCCTGGGATGGACGTGCTGTTATCCTGAACATGTTCGTCCAATGACAGTAGAAATCCATCCGGGCCAAACTGCAATCCAAGCATCTGAGCGATTTTCCGCGTTTCCGGGCCCGGAACAAATCCAACGAGCAGAACCAACAGGTCAACAGTCATCTTCAAAGGCCGTCCGGTGAGGGTATCTTCTGTTTTCAGCACCAACGAATGGTCAGGATTCTCGGCACATTCCGAAAGGCGGCCCCGGATAAAACTGACGCCCCATTTCTGCTGGGCTTCGAAGTATAATTCCTCAAAATTGCGATCGTACATCCGAAGGTCCATGTAAAAAGAAAACACTTCGCAATCCGGTAACATTTCCCTGATCTCAATGGCCTGTTTTACACCAGTAACACAGCAGACTTTGGAACAATACAGATTCCCGACTTTTTCATCCCGGGAACCCACGCAATGGATGATCCCAACCCGTTTGGGTGTTTTGCCATCGTGGGTGGTGATTTTATTGCCCTGTTTAAATATCGTTTCCAATTCGGCGGAGGTGATCACATTGTCGTAAATGCCATAACCATATTCCTCTTTTCTCCGGGCATCGAAAAGTTCATAACCGGTTGCAATCACAAGGCTGTCGGCGGTAACCAACTCTCCGGTGTGAGAATAAACTGAAAAAAGGCCCTGGTTTTGTTCAATGGAAGTCACTGTAAATCCGCATTTTATTTCAACATCCGACCCCAGGTTTTTTTGGATGAAATCCATTACCTCCGTGCCGGGTCGTCTGCTTGGAAACAAACGGTCCCAGTTTTTTACATGTCCGCCGGTTTGTGTTTCTTTCTCAAGTAACACGACCTGCATTCCTGATTCCGACAGGGAACCTGCCGTTGTCAATCCGGCAATGCCGCCTCCGATCACCACCACCTTCTTATTCATGCTGATAAAATTTAAGGGTTGAAGGCGCTTTGGGTTGTCCCATCATTTTACCATCCATGGTGAGAAATTTTCGGTGCGAATCGTATGGAATCCCGATTTTGTCAAGCAATGGTTCAACCGGCACCTGGTGAACCTGCAATCCAAGATCCCATGGGTCGTAACCTAACAGCATACCGGCCAGTTCCTCGTATGTTAAAACAGGAATACCCAAACCATTGTTGCCATAAGTAATCCCTTCCATTTCACTCAGCGCATATTGCCATCGGTCGAGAAACATGGGGCATCCGGGGCAGTTGGTAAGGATGAAATCGGGTTTATAGGGAGCCATGGAATCGAATTTCTTTTTTGAACAGGCCAGCGAATAACCCCGGTTGGCCTGAACAAGATATTGCCTGAATCCAAAACCGCAACAATGACGGCGTTCGGGGTAATCAATCACTTCGCCTCCCCACGATTCGATCATGCCAACCAGCACATATGGGTACTCGGCGCCACCAACTCCTTTGGCCGGAAACATTTTGGAGTAATGACAACCAATGTGTTCCACCACCTGCAAAGGTTTTCCGGTTTGTTTGTCTACCAGTCTGAATTGACTGTTGGCAGCAATTTCATTTCTGAATTTAAAGATCACATCGCTGGCATGCGAAAGATTAGCCGGCTTGGTGAAGGTTCTGCCGGTGGCTTTCAGCAAATGCTGCCTTACTCTTTCTTCAACCTCAGGGAAATGGCGCCAGGTTTCGAGGATCTCCGAATAGAGCCCGAAGGAGGTGATGCAGGAAGTTGTGAAATTTTCATAACCCGACTCGGTCATGATGGCAAACTGGCGGGCTACCATGGTCATGGCGGTCTCAAAAGGGACAACATCGCTATGGTACCCGATGCCTGAACAGGTAGTATGTGCAGCATTTTCAAACACATCTTTGTGTAATTCATCCTTCATGATCCGCAGAAAAGTCTTTTCGGAGCCGGGGAAGAAATTCTGCCGTACACAACTCCTCACATAAAAAAACCGGTCGTTGGCGATCTCCTTTTGATACTCTTTCCAGATACTCCGTTTTCCTTCTATTTTCATGCGTCCTTGGTATGGTCAGTGTCGTTGGTGGTATAAATGTGCCGGATATAATCGTTGTCAAGACCTTCGCCGAGGCTGATGCCCATCTTTTCGGCTTTGATGCGGGAGAATTCTTCGATTTGCCGGTAGCGTTCTGTGGCGCCGGTTTCATCAAAAATCCGCTGAACCTCATCCAGGTCTTCCTGCGGAATCTTCCGCAGAATGCCCGGACCTGTTTTTTTATAATTGGCGCCCAGCCGGTGCATCACTTCATCAATGTTTTCATGTTCCCATTCCCAGATGGGGCCCTGTTCGGGATGCATTCCGGGTAGAATTTCTGCCGGATACAGGCAATAACCGTACTTCAGAATCCATTCGCCCACCGTCCGTTTGATGGCAAGCTGCTGCCGGCCTTTCTCCGACTCTACAAAATAGCCCAGCTCCTGTGAAACAGCCCTTAACACGGTAATCAGCAACCCGGGAGCATTGCCACGGGGGCAGCGCGTAACGCACGACATGCATTCGCCGCAATACCAGATTGTTTCGCTCTTCATCAGGGCTTCAATCTGCACATCGTCGCGGGTTTGCAGGATGTCGACAATCTGCCGTGGTTGATAATTGTAAAATTCCGCAGCCGGACAAATGGCTGTGCAGGTACCGCAGTTCAGACAGGCTTTAAGTCCTTCAATGAAACGGACATCTTCGGCAAGTTTATCGTAGAGTTTTCCCATGCGTGGTCAAAGGTATTAAAAAAAACAGTGTCGTGAAATTCCATTTTCAGAGGAATCCATGATGGGAGAAATGGCGGTTCAATTATGGTTTAGGGGTATTACTCCCTGCATCCAGCACATATTTCCAGCTCCCGTCTTCCTGCTTTTCCCAGATCGATACATAGTTGCCGTACATGGTGGTATCTTTCGATTTTAGATAAAGTTCCCAATTCCCGAAGGTATATCCGAGGTCGTTTGACTGGCTGATCTCAGCTTTGACGGGGACCCATTTCAGGATCATCCC
>JBAXFM010000403.1:0-3894 GCA_037139855.1 Bacteroidota bacterium | reverse complement strand
AACACTATTCTCTGGCTTGGGCATGCAAATCTGAAACCGATCGCTGCAAGGATTGGGGGAGATGACAATAGCTGATGCGACAGGACGATGTTCAGGTTGAATACCGGTGATGATGCCTCCTCCGTTGCTGGTTTTCAGGATCACGCCATTCTGGCCTACCACAAACCCGGTGTCGGCATCCTTGAAACAAAGGTCGTTCAGCGTATAGCCTGTGAGATTGATTTGCTGCTCCCCCCAGCAAATACCACCATCTTCAGTTTTAAACAATACACCCCAGGAACCATTATATCCATCGTTTGCCAGGGCATAGCCATTCAGCGGATCCGTAAAAACCATACGCCCGAAATTGAGTGGTCCCGAATAGAGGATGTCCCAGTGAAGTCCTGCATCCATCGTTTGATAGATCGCACTCCAGCCACAGGCAAATCCTTTGTTTTTGGTGGGAAAACATATGTCATAAAAGTAAACTCCGGGAAAATCGCCCTGTATCAGCCATGTGTTGCCGCCATCGGTTGTTTTTTTTATATCACCATCATGCCCCGCAATATAACCGGTGTCGGTACTGGTGAAATCCATGGCATAATTATAACCGTAGTCGATGTTCTTCACCACCCAGGATAGACCTGCATCGGCTGTTTTCAAGAGGTAAGTTGAATCGGAAATGCCAGGATTGAGTCCGATAACATAACCTGTCTGGCTGTCCGGGAAATCCATGCGTCTGAGGTCATAGGTGACCCCGGTGTTAAGATTGCTCCATGACGCGCCCCCGTCGGTGGTTTTTAACATCGTACCGCCGGCTCCGGCAACATAACCGGTTTGGGGATCATTGAAAAACATCGAATAGAAATTATCCAGGCCGGGAATTGACAGTTGCTGCCAGGAATTTCCGCCGTTCGCCGATTTCAGGACTGTTTCGCCACCACCGGCAGCAAATCCGGTATTTTGATCGGGAAAACAAACGGAATTCAGGTTCTTCTTTGTTACGGTCGAATAATTGGATGTCCAGGTAAGACCGACATTTTCCGTGATCAGGATTATCCCGAGTTCCCCGGTGATGATGCCATGGCTGGCATCGGAAAATGTGATGGTTTCAAGATTATAATCGGTGAGAGGAGGCAGGGTGACCCATGAAGCGCCCGCATCGGTGGTTTTCAGCATCGTCCCGGCATAACCTACGGCGTAGCCTGTTCCGTTTGGAAAAACATAAGTAGCTGACAATACATTGGTGGTGCCGGAATGAATAGTATCCCATGTTTCGCCCCCATCAATGGTTCTGTTTATCTGTCCGGCGCCGCCCACATGCAGCCCGGTGTCGGCATCCATAAAGAAAAGTGAGCCGCGCCAGCCATTAACGTTTGATTTTTTTATCGTCCAGGTATTTCCAGCATCAATACTTTTATACAGGTACCCTTCACTTGACATGATGGCTGTATAAGAATCCGTAAACCAAACCGAATAGTTCCAGGTGTACGGGCCTTTCCAATACCAGGTAACCCCGCCATCACTGGTGATAAATACCGATTCATAGCCAACTGCCACCCCGTGCATGTAATCGGTAAACCACACGTCGTTCATGTCGAAGGTGTCAAAGTTATAGGCTTTTATCCAGGTGATGCCACCATCCGTGGTCTTAAGCAAGGACTCGAATTCGTTCGAAATGGCCCAGCCCGTAATGTTGTCCAGGAAAAAAATGGAATTAAGGCTTTCCATGCAGCTATTCTCCATCCGGTTCCAGGTATACCCGCCATCGAGGGTTTTGAGGATCGTACCTCCGTCACCCACGGCAAACCCGGTGGAAGTATTGACAAACTGCACATCATGAATGGTGTTCCCCTGGGGCAAAGGGTAAACCCAACTCCATTGGGCAATGGCACCAATCGATTGCGAGAATAGTATGACGAATATAAGCCGGCTGAACATTCCCAATGTCAATAAAAAATTGTATCTATTTTGTCCAATAATGACCCCACCCCTTGCCCTCCCCTTGGAGGGGAGGGGGACCCTGTACCAGACAAAAATGAATGGTTTTATTTGTGAAATTTTGATTTTCGTACTTACTCCAGCGCATTCGCTTTAATCCCCGGCAAAACTTCTCCCTCCCCTCCAAGGGGAGGGCAAGGGGTGGGGTCATTGACAATGGAAGAAGGTTTCTTGATTTCACTGGTATGATTGCGATTAATCAACAGAAAATCTATTTTAAATACACCCTTTTAATCATCGATTGATATCTCCTGACAATTTTACCGCCGGCAATTTCTCCCTGCTGCAAAGAAGAGGTAGTTTCACGATAAAGCTGGATATAAGTATTTCCTGGATTTCCTATGTTGCCGAATGAGCCTGCCTTGAGGGTGATCGAGGTTGCTCCGGCCTGAGAGGTAGTGGCGATGGTTTTATAGATGATAAACCCCTGGTAGAAAGTAATAACCTCCGAAGTTCCCAAACAAGGATCACCAATCCACGTGATTACATTGTCCTTGCTGTTGTACAGGGTATCGATGGCAGGCAATTCGATGGATGAAGGAACTGGGACCACATTCGTAAAAACCCGTTTCCAGACCTCTGAAAATACAAACGTACCGGAGGGAGTTTTTTGATTGTTGTAATTAACCTCATAGTACGAGTTTATCGGGTTTAAAACCATCGGGAGGTCGTTCAGATTGACGAAACTCGGGCTATCAAGGAGCACACGCTTGTACCAGGAGTTGTCGTAAAACCTGATATAAAAGTGGGAGTCGTTGTTATCTGAGTCATAAACATACCAGATTTCCTGCTGGATGTGATCAGGATCAACAACTTCTGATTTTTCTTTTTTACAGCCGGCAACAACGGCAAGGCAGGCAAACAGCAGAATAGCTAGCTTTTTCATAGGGAAAGGGTTTGTTTACACAAATATAACATTTTATAATACAACCTATCTTTGTACAGAAAAATAAAATTTAGGAATTATGAAGAATAATTTTCCTGCGCCATCTGAATTTGCAAAGCTTTGGCCGCTTGATCCACAAACTGTTTTTCTGAATCATGGTTCGTTTGGTGCATGTCCGCATAAAGTACTGGATAAACAACATGAATGCCGGCAACGACTTGAATGTCAGCCAGTGCGGTTTCTGGTACGTGACATGGAAGAACTGTTTGACCGGTCAAGGACTGCAGTCGCACGATTTGTAAACGCTGTTCCCGAAGACCTGGTATTTGTGCAGAATGCAACAACCGGTGTAAATACGGTATTCCGATCACTGAACTTTATGCCTGGTGATGAGATACTATACACCAATCACATTTATGGAGCTTGCAAACGGCTGCTGGAATTCATCGCTGAACGAACCGGGGCGAAACTGGTGGAGGCATATTATAATTTCCCCATTGAATCCCCTGATGTCATTGTGCAGGCCATCCTTGAAAAGGTTACTCCTCATACAAGAATTGCCCTGATCGATCACATTACTTCTGCAACGGCGCTCATCCATCCGGTGGAAACCATTGTGAAAGAATTGAATCATAGAGGTGTCGATACCATGATTGACGGGGCACATGCCCTGGGAAGTATTCCGTTGGATCTGGGAAAAATTGGTGCGGCATATTACACGGCCAATTGCCATAAATGGCTGTGTTCACCGAAAAGTGTTGCAATTCTGCATATCCGCGGCGATAAACAAAAGGGAATTGTTCCTGTGGTTGTCAGCCATGCCGGTTATAACGCAGAGCCGTTTGCGGAGCGGTTTTTCTGGCCGGGAACCTATGATCCCACTGCGGCGATTTGTGTGTCGGATGCAATTGAATACATGGCTTCCCTGATCCCCGGAGGCTGGCCGGCCATTATGAAACGGAATCACAATCTCTGTATTGAAGCCCGGGATTTGATCTGCAACATGCTGGAAATTGCCAAACCCTGTC
>JBAXFM010000402.1:0-3922 GCA_037139855.1 Bacteroidota bacterium | reverse complement strand
ATAATTGATGCCCTGAGGCATGTGGATGACCCGGATCTGAGAAAAGACCTGGTTACGTTGAATATGATTGAAAACATTGCCATCGATGGGCAAAAAGTAACGTTTGATGTTGTGCTGACCACACCGGCATGTCCGCTTAAAAATCAGATCAGGCAGGCATGTGAAGATGCAATACATCAGTACGTTGATCCGGCTGTTGAGGTGGTGGTCAACATGACTTCGCGGGTTACTTCCCGGCGCAAAGAGACCGACGCCATGCTGAAAAGTGTTAAAAATATCATCGCCGTCGGATCAGGAAAAGGTGGCGTAGGAAAATCAACCGTTGCAGTGAACCTCGCCATAGCGCTCGCAAAAACCGGCGCCAAGGTCGGATTGATTGATGCCGACATTTACGGGCCTTCCATTCCCATGATGTTCGGCATGCTTGCCGAACGTCCGACCGGGTTTGACAAAGATGGCAAAACCTATGTATATCCTTTTGAGAAATTCGGGATCAAGGTGCTGTCGATTGGTTTTTTTGTGGACCAGTCCAAAGCGCTGATCTGGCGCGGACCAATGGCCTCCATGGCGCTTCGTCAGCTTTTCACCGACGCCGAGTGGGGCGCTCTAGACTACATGGTGATCGACCTGCCCCCCGGAACAGGCGATATTCCCCTCACGCTTATTCAGGATTTTCCGCTTACGGGAGCCATCATTGTAAGCACACCCCAACAGGTCGCCATTGCGGATGTACGCAAAGCAGCCGACATGTTTCGAAACGACAAGATCAATATTCCGATCCTGGGACTCGTTGAAAACATGGCTTATTTTTCTCCCCCGGATTCACCTGACAAGAAGTATTTCATTTTTGGCGAGGGTGGTTGTACTAAGTTTGCCGAAGAACTCAATATCCCGTTGCTGGGTCAGATTCCAATTGTTCCGGCAATCGCCGGTTCAGGCGACTCCGGAGTTCCAATTGCCATGGATGACCAATCGCCGGTATCCCCTGTATTTCTGAACCTGGCTGAAACGGTGGCTCAACAGATTGCCATCAGTAATTCGATCAGGGAAATCTTTGGCGGGGGAAATCCATAACAAATGACGAATGACGAATGACAAATGACAAATGACAAATTTTCAAATCTTCAAATCTTTTTTCCATGATTGCAAACATAGAACTCGAATCGAAAGTAAAAAATATTCTTGAACAAATCCGTCCATATCTTCAGGCTGACGGAGGTGATGTGGAATATGTAAATATCACAGAAGATAACACGGTGAACATCCGGTTATTGGGAATGTGCGGGAATTGTCCGCATAGCCAGATGACCCTGAAAAATGGCATCGAAGCTGCCGTGATCAGGGCGTTACCGGAAATCAAATCGGTTGAATCGGTAATGGCAGAATAATCAGGAGAGGTATTTTGCTACAATAGGCATTCTGCGACCCATTCCAAACGCTTTGGGCGAAATCCGAAGGATGGGTGGGGTTTGCGAACGCTTATATTCATTGGTGTTAACCAGTTTCAGCACCTTTTTCACCACGGCCTCATCAAAACCGGCGGCAATGAGTTCGTCCGGTCCGGTACGTAATTCAATGTACCGGAATAGCACCTGGTCAAGAACATCATAATCAGGCAATGAATCTGAATCTTTCTGACCGGGCCTTAATTCGGCTGAAGGTGGTTTCAGGATAGAGTTTTGCGGGATGATCTCCCCGTTATTGTTGATAAATCTGGCCAGGTCATATACCTGTGTTTTATATACATCCCCCAGAACGGACAAACCGCCGCACATATCGCCATAAAGCGTGCCATACCCGACGGCCGCCTCACTTTTATTGGAAGTATTGAGCAGGATGTATCCGAATTTATTGGATAATGCCATGAGAATAACCGCACGAATCCTGGCCTGGATGTTCTCTTCGGTTAAGTTAAAAGGGAGTCCGGCAAATTGTGGCTGAAGGGTTTTTTCAAAAGAATGAAAGACATCTTCGATCGGAATGATGTCGTATGGTGTTTTAAGATTTACGGCCAAAGCAACGGCGTCTGCAATGCTGTGATCTGATGAAAACTGCGACGGAAGCAACACTGCCCGCACGTTTTCAGGTCCGAGCGCCCGGGCAGCCAACACCAGGGTAACTGCTGAATCTATTCCTCCCGACAACCCAAGGATAGCCTTTGAAAACCCCATTTTCCCGAAATAATCGCTGATACCCAGCACGAGGGCGTCGTGGATTAACCGGGTGGTTTCATTGGAAGATGTGCTGATGGGCTGATGTGATGATGTGATGATGTGATGATGTGATGATGTGTCGATGGGTTGATGTGCGGATGGCAAGTTGCTGTCTTTTGACTTTTGACTTTTGACTTTTGACTTTTGCCATTCATAAATTAAAAAATCTTCCTCAAATAATTTTAACGCTGCTACAATTTCTCCCTGTGAATTTACCACCATCGAACCTCCATCGAAAATAAGTTCGGTCTGGCCGCCAATCTGGTTAACATACACGACTGGTAAATCGTATTTAACAGCATTCCGGATAAGGATGTTGCGCCGGGTTTCAGGCTGCGTGTAACTGAAAGGCGAAGCCGCTATATTGATCATCACATCGGGATTCAAGCTGATCAGCTCATCCATCGGATTTCGTATATACAATGGGTCGTCTGTGACATTCCACAAATCCTCACAGATCGTGATGGCAAACCGACATCCCAAATATTCTACCACAGAATAAGGCATTCTGTTTGGTTCAAAATACCTGTATTCATCGAAAACATCGTAATTCGGCAAAAGTGTTTTATGGGCCTGGGCAAGAATCTTTCCATCGGCCAGGAACCAGGCTGTATTGTACAATGGTTTCCCTTTGGGAGCCGGGTTAGTTGAAGGAGCGCCAACGATGGCTGCAATTCCCTGGCACTTCCCGGCAATCAATGCAACTACTTCATTGCATCGCCGGATAAAATCGTCGAATTCGAGGAAATCACGAGGCGGATATCCGCAAACAGAAAGTTCGGCAAAAACAACTACATCAGCTTGCTGGGATTTTGCACGCTCAATGGTTTCAGAAATCCTTAACACATTGTTTTCGAAATCGCCAACAAGATAGTTTAACTGAGCAAGAGCAATTTTCATCGCGATTGGTTAAAAAAGGAATCCAATATTCAGTTCAGCAAAATTCAGCGGGCTCTTCTCGATTTGGTTCGACGAATAGTTCACGCCGGTGAGGATGTTGTTCAGTGAATTGGAATAGGAAATGCCTATCAGAATCCTTGAAGATTCATCAATATGGTATTCACAACCAATACCAACCAGAACAGATTCACGGATAAGGGTGGTTCCCCTGTCAAAATCGTACTGCTGATCAACCGGATCACCCGTAGTGGGTACAAAATGCTCATTGGCCGTTGCTTTGATCCGAAACCCGGTCCCAAATCCAATCTGCCCGAAATAGGCTACTTTACCAAAAGTTTTGGTTTTCATTTTGATCATCAATGGGATTTCAAGGTACAGGAAATTGTATTTTCTGAAAATCTCCCCGTATGCCATTTTAGTATTGTTTTCAATTAACAATGAGTCATTATATTTAAGTTTACCATTGAGATATTGAAAATTCAGTCCGGTGGAAAATGCATAATTTTCGGCAAAATAGAATTCGCTGATGAAACCAAGGGTAGCGCCCATTCTGGCTCCATCGCTGGTATAACCTTTGGTAGCCGGGCTCATCCAGCCAATGTTCGGGGAAAGTTTCAATCCAAGTTTCATCGAACTTTTAGCCTGGCTGAAGGTTACAACCGGCATAACTGCCAAAATAATAAAAATGATAATTAAAGATTGTCTTTTCATTTCAGGTTTTATTTGTTGCTAAAGAAGAACTTTGGGCAAAAGTAGGTATTAATCAACCAGTCAATCATTGATTCTTTATATTTTTATCCAAAAATAAT
>JBAXFM010000401.1:0-3960 GCA_037139855.1 Bacteroidota bacterium | reverse complement strand
GACAAAAGGATTGTATCTCCATCAGGTTCTGGGATCCAAGTACCTGGTGAATCATAATATCATCTCCGGTAACCTTTTTATACTTGAGCGAAGTTAAATTAAGGTAATCCTCCATCAATGTGGTTTTCCCAACCTGTCTTGGCCCGAAAATAATCAGCGCCTTGTTGGGAGGCAAAAAATTCTCCAAATGCTGATAAATCCGTTGAAATTTCATGTTTTTTTTTGATTAATCACTTTTGTACCAATAATAAATAGCCAGAGTCCATTTGCCGCAAAGCGGCTGAATTTCAATAACCACGGGTACAACCCGTGGTAGACGCATCTGAGACTCATCAGCCCCGGCAGGGGTTGGATTTTATTGTTCAACCCCTGCCGGGGTTGATGATCGATCGGCGGCCATCCACCGTGGGCTTCACCCACGGTTATTAAGATTCAGCCCTTTCAGGGCTTTAAACCGGCATTTTCCAGTATTAAACCAAAATATCCGACCACTGGTATGATTGCGATCGATCAGATTTTTTTTAACAAAAGTATTTAATAACGACTTCCAATCCTAATAATATAACGATTATTTGGACTACTAATCCTAAGAATTCACATATTCGTGTATAACCAGGTCATTTCTATCGAACACAAAGCACGAAAAAAAACAACGATGAGTAAATCTTTCCAGGCAGTGTAGCTGTGAAATCTTTACGCCCCGTCACCAGGACCCTCCGTATCGCCGAAAAACAATATCTTTGCAAAATAATAATTCAACCCAAATCAATCATTCATTTATGAAAAAGTATATTTTACTGATCTCCGCCATCTTCATGACTTCATTCTCCTGGGCCCAATCAAACAAAGAAGAAGTTGACCTGGTTCAGGCTGCATTCGGACATGATAAAAAAATGGTTGTCGCTGATTTTGTGAAACCATCTGCCGCCCGGAAAGATGCATTCTGGAAGGTGTACGACCAGTACGAAACAGAGCGCAAGGAACTCGGCAAACAACGCATTGCCCTGCTGAGTCAATATGCAGAACAGTATGCAACAATGACCCCGGTTCAGGCCGATGCGTGGACAAAAAAGGTGATGGAACTCCAGAAAAAAACCGATAACCTCATCATTACGTATTATGGAAAAGTGAAACTGGTTACCGATGGTCTGGTGGCAACCCAGTTTTACCAGATTGAAAACTATATCCTGACCTACATCAGAATGGAGCTGCTTCACGATGTGCCTTTCGTGGCCAATCAGCCATAAATACCCGGCGTTTACCTTTATTTGCCTGGTTGTTTTTTTATTCGTCTGCGCTTCCGGTCTTTATGCTCAAACAGATCAGAAAACCTTTAAGCAGGATGATGTCTGGAGCATCTTTACCCGGAAAAAAAATGCCGCCCGGCGCGACAGCATCACCCAAAAACCGATCGAACTTTACAAACCCTATTTAACCATCACGCCATTTATCGGCTACAACCCGGCGTATGGCATGCTGATTGGTGCGGGCGGTTCTATTGGCATTTACCTGGGTCCGCCAGAAACCACGCCGATCTCCTCGGTTTCGGCTGTTGTTAATTTCACTTCCAAGGCTCAGAAAATTTTCAACCTGCGCACCAACATCATCACAAACGAATCGCGCTATATATGGCGTGGCGACTGGCGATTTCTGATTTTCTCACAGCCCACGTACGGATTGGGATCCGGTATTAAACATTCAGGTGTTGGAGGACTTATTTTCGGGGACGGAGGGCAGTCAGATCCATATTCCGGGGAAACCCAGCCCATTAATTATGACTACATCCGGCTTTACGAAACCTTTTATTTCAGGGTCATCGGAAAGTTTTATTTTGGGTTAGGATACTGCCTCGATAATTTTTCAAACATTAAAGACCACAGGCTGAACCTGGACACGGTGCCGCAACAAATCACCAGCCATTACAAATATTCCATCGACAATGACTTCAACCCAGGAAATCAGACCATGTCGGGCATCAAGATGGAAGTGTTGCTTGACAGCCGGGATCATACCATCCGCCCGACCAGTGGTTACTTTGCCAACCTTGCCTTCAGACCAAATTTCACCTTCCTTGGAAGTTCCAGGAACAGTCTGATGGTTAATACAGAATTCAGAACCTTCCTCGCGTTTTCCAAAGTGCGTCGCGATCACCTCATCGCTTTCTGGTATATGGGCCAGTTTACCCAGAAAGGAAGGGTTCCTTACCTTGGTTTGCCTGCCATCGGATGGGATATGTACAACCGCCAGGGAAGAGGGTATGTGCAGGGAAGCATCAGAGGCGTAAATTTTTTATACAGCGAAACGGAGTACCGTTTTCCGATCAGCCAGCATACCGGAATATTGGGTGGGATTATATTTGTCAATGCCACTACCGCCAGTTCTGATGATGGAACGCGAAAGCTTTTCGAATACATCGACCCTGCCGCCGGATTTGGCCTGAGGGTGATGTTCAGCCGGAAAACGTTATCCAATCTCTCCATCGATTGCGGGTTTGGAAAAAATGGGAGCATCGGGATTTATTTCAATCTGAATGAAACTTTTTGAACAACAGATAAATTATTGAGGTTATTTGCAATAAAAATTAAACTGAAATGAAAATAATGAAATTTGGGGGGACCTCCGTTGGAACCCCGGAGAACATCAGATCGGTTGCAAAACTGTTGACCATCGATAAGGAACCTGTGATGGTGGTTCTGTCGGCCATGTCGGGAACCACCAACAGCCTGGTGGCGATATCAGATTGCCTCGGAAAAAAGAACCTGCAGGAGGCAAATGAAAAGATCAATGCGTTGGAAATGCACTATAAGAGCGTTGTGGAATCATTGTTTGAAACGAATGAATACCGTGAGAAAGGCGCCGGGATGATTCAAACCCATTTCAATTACCTTCGTTCTTTCACCCAGGATCTCTTCACCGCCAATGAAGTGAAATGCATCCTTGCGCAGGGTGAACTTTTATCAACGGCACTGTTTCAATTCCATCTCGAAGAACTAAACATCCCGTCGGTTTTGTTGCCTGCCCTTAATTTTATGAGGATTGACCGTGAACAGGAGCCTGACCAATACTATATCCGGGAAAATCTAACCAGGGAACTTGGGAAACACCCTGAAACCAAGTTGTATATTACCCAGGGATTCATCTGCCGCAATGCCTTTGGCGAGGTGGATAATCTCAAACGCGGCGGGAGTGATTTTACAGCTTCGTTGATCGGTGTGGCCCTTGATGCAACTGAAATCATCATCTGGACAGACATCGACGGATTCCATGACAACGACCCGCGATACGTGGAAAAAACGCATCCCCTTGCCGAACTTTCTTTCGATGAAGCCGCTGAATTGGCCTACTTTGGCGCTAAAATTCTCCATCCGTCCACCATTCTTCCGGCCAAAGAAGCCGGCATCCCGGTGGTAATTAAAAACACCATGGATCCGGGTGCCAGGGGTTCGACCATCTCTGATAAACCAACCGGGAAAGGCATTAAGGCAATCGCTGCCAAAGACGGCATCACTGCCATACGCATCAAATCGGGCAGGATGCTCCTGGCATACGGCTTCATGAGGAGGGTTTTCGAGATTTTCGAACTGTATAAAACCCCGATCGACATGATTACCACCTCTGAAATCAGCGTATCACTCACCATTGACGACCTCACCCATCTTCCGCAGATCATTGACAATCTCAGCCACTACGGTACCGTGGAAGTCGATGATGATCAAACTATCATCTGCGCCGTCGGCGAAGGCATCGCCTCTGAAAACAACACCGCCGCCGATCTTTTTAAGGCCATTGCGGATATCCCTGTGCGAATGATCTCTTACGGCGGCAGTCAGAATAACATATCGATCCTGATTCCTTCCGCCTTTAAAAAACAGGCCCTGAATTCATTGAGCGCCCATCTTTTCAACCATTGACAACCACGATCCGCTAAGATGTTTAATAAAGAAACCACCGGTAAATTTC
>JBAXFM010000400.1:0-3961 GCA_037139855.1 Bacteroidota bacterium | reverse complement strand
CTAACTGTTCTGCAAAAGCTTTTAAATCTGCCATTTTTGTTACTATTTGTGTTCCTGTTTGTCGGAACGGTTATTACTAAAATTATTCTTTTGTTATTTTTTGGTTATTCCGGTTTTTCTGATAATGTCTTTACAATTCCAGAAAGAGTATTTCCACCCGACTGTAACGCCGACAGAACATTCTTGGCTGGTGATTGTAATAAACCGATCAGGTCGCCGATCAATTCGAACTTCGATTTGACGCTAACCAAAGCATCCAGTTGATTATCGCCGAGGTAGATACACTCTTCCACATAAGCGCCTTTCAGAATGGGTTTGGGGGCAGTCTTCCGAAATTCTTTGATCAGTTTTGCCGGGTCATTGGCAACCTCTGAAAACATGATGGAGGTTGGTCCTGTAAGCACCGGATAGAATTCCTCAAAGGATTTACCGGTACGCTCCATGGCTTTCTGTAACAATGAATTTTTAACCACCCTCAACTCAACATTCCTTTTAAAGCAAGTCCTTCTAAGTCTGCTTGTTGTTGATGCATTCAGGGTAGAAGTATCCGTCAGATAAAAGGAATTAGCTCCTTTAAGCTGCTCTGCCAGGGAATCAATAAGCTGGGATTTTTCTTCTTTTTTCATGATTGTTGTCTCTCAGATTTCTGTAATTAAGCGGTAACCGATTTCGGATCTACCGGAACGCTTGGGCTCATGGTACTCGACATGTAGATGCTCTTCACATAAGTACCTTTTGCCGACGAAGGCTTCAGTTTGATAATCGTGTTGATCAGCTCTTTGGCGTTTTCAACAATTTTATCCCTTTCAAAGGAAACCTTTGCAACGGATGCATGAATAATGCCAAATTTATCAACTTTGAAATCGATTTTACCGGCTTTTACTTCTTTAACGGCCTTTCCAACCTCCATGGTAACAGTCCCCGTTTTTGGATTGGGCATCAATCCCCGTGGTCCGAGGATTCTGCCAAGCGCACCAACTTTGGCCATAACACTGGGCATGGTGATAATAACATCAACATCCGTCCAACCGTTCTTGATTTTGTCAACATAGTCATCCAATCCCACAAAATCAGCGCCAGCCTGCATGGCCTCTTCCTCCTTGTCGGGAGTACAGAGAACAAGCACGCGAATGGTTTTACCTGTACCGTGAGGAAGCGTCACGATGCCACGTACCATCTGGTTGGCTTTACGGGGGTCAACCCCCAAACGAACATCAATATCAACGGATGAGTCAAACTTAGTATTGCTGATCTCTTTTACAAGCGCAGCAGCATCCGCCAACGAATAAACGGCAGTCTTGTCAATTTTCGACAAGGCAACCTTCCTCTTTTTTGTCAGCTTTATCATTTTATTGTATTTAAATTGTTGTTAATGAGGTCTTTTAAACAACCGGTTGTTTACTAAAATAAACGCTTAGAAAGGACGTGTACCTGTAACAGTGATTCCCATGCTGCGAGCAGTACCAGCGACCATTTTCGTGGCAGATTCGATGGTGAACGCATTCAGGTCAGGCATTTTATCTTCAGCGATTTTTTGTACCTGTTCCCAGGAAACAGAAGCTACCTTGTTACGGTTGGGTTCCGGAGAACCTTTTTTCAGGTTAGAAACTTCCATCAATTGTACGGCAACAGGAGGAGTTTTAACGATAAAGTCAAACGATTTATCCCGGTATACAGTGATAATGACAGGTATAATTTTACCGGCCTTGTCCTGTGTACGGGCATTGAATTGTTTGCAAAACTCCATGATATTCACACCCTTGGCACCTAATGCAGGTCCGATGGGGGGTGAAGGGTTTGCTGCCGCTCCCTTGATCTGTAGCTTGATAATTCCACTAACTTCTTTTGCCATTTTACTATTTGATTTTAGTTGTGATTGGGTGAATTTAAAAGACATTGCATGCAATGTCCCTACGGATTACCAATCGCTATTCTTTTTGTACTTGCATGAAACTCAATTCCAGTGGGGTCTTACGTCCGAAAATCTTGACCATCACTTTCAACTTTTTCTTTTCTTCATTGATCTCTTCAATAACACCGCTGAAACTGTTAAACGGTCCGTCAGTAACAGTAACAGTTTCGCCGACAATAAAGGGAATGTTTACTTCTTCTCCCTGTTCGGATAACTCGTCAAATTTGCCAAGGATTCGTTTTACTTCCGACGGGCGCAGCGGATGAGCTTCTCCTTTGGCACCCAGAAAACCAAGTACTCCCGGAATATTCCTGATAATGTGAGGGACCTCACCAACCAGCGTGGCTTCAATCAACACGTAACCAGGAAAGTAGTTCCGCTCCTTGCTGACTTTTTTTCCATTCCGGATCAGGTAAACCTTTTCTGTTGGAATCAGCACTTGCGAGACATACTCCTCCATGTGATGGTTCACAATTTCGCTTTCGAGATATTGTTTCACCTTCTTCTCATTCCCGGAGATAGCCCGCACTACGTACCATTTTTTGGTTACTTCACTCATGCTGATTATGAGATTGATACTCGATTTTTTGGTTTGACCTAAGATAAATAAATCCTGATGGATTTAAAAGAGTTTGTAAAATTGCACCAGGACGGTTTTAAAAACTTCATCCATCGCGAAAACGATAATGGCGATGATCAGCGAAGCGACGGAAACAACAATGGCGCTGCCTTGTAATTCCGACCATGTAGGCCAGGACACCTTATGCATAAGCTCATCGTAGCTTTCCTGAATATATAAGACAACTTTATTGTTTGCCATTGATTTAATGTTTTGCACGGGTGGTAGGAATCGAACCCACAGCCTACGGTTTTGGAGACCGCCACTCTACCAGTTGAGCTACACCCGTGTGTAATTAAACTTTAAATTAAATAATTAGTCGAGGATCTCAGTAACCTGACCGGCGCCAACAGTACGACCACCTTCACGGATAGCGAAACGAAGTCCTTTGCTCATGGCGATTTCAGAAATAAGATCTACGTGGATGGTGATGTTATCACCGGGCATACACATTTCAACACCTTCGGGGAGATGAATTTCACCGGTAACATCGGTGGTACGGAAGTAGAACTGTGGGCGATACTTGTTGTGGAACGGAGTATGGCGGCCACCTTCCTGAGTCTTCAGTACGTAAATCTCAGCCTTGAATTTTTTATGAGGTGTGATGGAACCTGGTTTGGCAATAACCATACCACGACGGATAGAGTCTTTGTCAATACCACGGAGCAGCATACCGGCATTGTCACCAGCTTCACCCCTGTCGAGGATCTTACGGAACATTTCAACACCAGTTACAACTGATTTCAGTTTTTCAGCGCCCATGCCAATGATTTCAACAGGATCGCCTGTATTGATCACACCGGTTTCAATTCTTCCCGTTGCAACTGTTCCACGGCCTGTGATTGAGAAAACATCTTCAACTGGCATGAGGAAAGGCTTGTCAACATCGCGGGTTGGCAGTGGGATGTAGCTGTCAACAGCATCCATCAGTTCCATAATTTTATCAACCCATTTGGGTTCCTTGTTCAATCCGCCCAATGCAGAACCTTGGATGACCGGGGTATTTGCGCCGTCAAAACCGTAGAAGGTTAAAAGGTCGCGGATTTCCATCTCAACGATTTCGAGAATTTCAGGATCGTCAACACTGTCGCATTTGTTCATGAAAACAACGAGCTTGGGCACACCAACCTGACGGGCGAGCAGGATATGTTCGCGGGTTTGTGGCATGGGACCATCCGTTGCAGCAACAACGATGATAGCGCCGTCCATCTGGGCAGCACCGGTAACCATATTCTTGATATAGTCAGCGTGACCCGGACAGTCAACGTGCGCATAGTGACGAAGAGCAGTCTGATACTCGATGTGAGCGGTGTTAATCGTGATTCCACGTGCTTTTTCTTCCGGGGCATTGTCGATTGAGTCAAACGACCTGTATTCGGATAAACCTTTATCTGCCAAAACTAAAGTGATGGCAGCCGTTAACGTGGTTT
>JBAXFM010000399.1:0-3982 GCA_037139855.1 Bacteroidota bacterium | reverse complement strand
GATTTACTTGCATTCCTATTTACCGAAAATCTGCATTTGTAATTACCGCTTACACCAAAACAGTCAGCTAAAGCTGACTGCAATAAATCCATGAAGTATTCTGCCAACACTTAACACTTAACACTTAACACTTTATGCCCATGACCCCTCCCCCTGCCCTCCCCTTGAAGGGGAGGGAGACCCTGTACCAAAACAGAATCAATGGTTATTTTCAAAAAGTATTGTTTTCCCACTTTCCACAACGAAATCGTTTAAAATCCTGGCAAAGCCTCCCCCTCCCATTCAAGGGGAGGGACGGGGAGGGGTCATTGTCAAAAGGCCGGGCTAAAGCTGACTGCAATAAATCCCTGAAACAATCTACCTGCACTTAACACTTAACTGATAAATAGCATGACATATTTGACACTCAAATTTTGTTATAAATACAGATTATTTTGAGTATAACATTAGCATTTCCTTCCTTTCAAAACCCCTCCAATGAATTGTTATGAGGGGATTTCGAAAGAAATGAAATAGTATTGAGATCATTTTAGTTGGGCTTGTTTTACAATAATTTGTCGAAAAAAAAGTGTCAAATATGTCATGCTATACAACACTTAACCCTTAACACTTAACACTAATTCTCTGCTTTCAGGCATTTTCAAGAATCAGGTTACCGTCAATACCAAGTTTCTTATGGATTTTTTTTGCAAGTGTCATTCCAATATTGGCTTTCCCTCTCAAAATATCGCTAATTCTTGCTTCACTCACATCTAGTTCCCTGGCAAGATCACGTTGTTTCATCCTACGCTTGTGCATTGCCTCTTCAATAAGCAGAACAAGCGGAGTTGGCTCTTTAATGGGAAAAACTTTGAATACCTTGTCCTCATAGGAAGCTGCATAACTCGCGAGGGATAAGTACTCATCAAGTAATTCTTGCCCAATCTCTATAAACCCCCCTTTTTCCGTTGCATGTCGTGTGATTACTTCAATTCTTTCCATCGCTTGTTGATAATCACTTGATTTCATTTTTTCTTCAGTCTTGTGCATAGCTTAAACCGTTTTAGAATTAATTTTGCTATATTCAGCATGTGTTCCAACGAAACGCACATCAATTATTTCTCCAACGAACAAAATAATTGCGATTATTCTGTACTTATTACCTTTGATGTCGAATACATATCGGTCATTCCCAACATAATCGGCAGAAGGAAATACCTTTAACAAGTCATATGGCTGTTTAAAACTTCCGCTTGCCAGAGTTTCTGCCCATTTATTTATAGCTTTAATGGAATCAGCATGATTAACAACGAAATCAGCAAGCCGACGTTGGTTAATGATTTTCATATCCGGTCACATTCCTGAAATTATTGGAATTAAAACAAATATTCCGTCCTTTTCAGAATAGTAGCAAAGTTAATGACATTTTTTGGCATTGATAAGAAAATTATAATTTTTAGTAAATTTTCCTTACTTATTGCCTCCACGTTTAAGCAACCTGGGTAACCTGCGAAAGCTCGTTCTGCAAAACGCGAAGAATGTGGTGAACCTGGGTTTGCTGAAGGGCAAATGAAAAATTGAATATCGAATATCGAATATTGAATTTTGAATAACGAACGCAGGACACTTAACACTTAACTTAACACTTCATGCCCCGCCACCATTCTCGCCACCACTCTAACAAGCCCTCCCGACGGTTCTCCTTCGTGCGGTTCATCACATCTTCCATCTTTAAAATTTCGGGCATCATCCTGCTCCTGGCCGCCGTGCTGTATGCATTGTTTTCGCTGGAATTCAGTTTCAGTTTTGATGACATACTGGCTAAATTGTTTGAGCCAGCCGGTAATATCCAGGCAGCAACAACTGCCAGTGATGGTGATTTTGATGCAACGCTCATTTACTATTTTCTGCCCGGAATGTTGGTTTTAGGATTAGCATGGTTTCTCGCCAAACGATCTGGTTTCCTTGCAAACCTGCTTTCGTTGGTGACTGTCATCTTTTTTATCGCGCTGCAGACGAAGATTTTAGCGTACGATGCGTATGTCGGCGGGTCCGTATATCCCGATCTGCTGACGGCCTGCATTTTCCTCGTAGTTACGATGGCCGGCCTGTTCATCAACGCCCTCCTGGTTAAAAAACCAGTTATCCTGATTTTAACAAGCGTGTACTTTTATCTGTCCATGATCTTGTTTGTAACTATGTATGGATTGCATTTAAATTACCTGCTTCCGCTAGTCATCCTCTTTACCATGAGTGTTGCCTGGTCCTCCGGAAAAATTAAAAATCAAACCATCAACTTAGTCAACTTTATACTTGCCCTGGGTTTTTTCGGGCTATTCTGGCTCCGGAAACTGGTGGTGAATGAACAGGTGGAATACCTGCTGCCTTTTTTCATCTATGCGGCGATCTTCTACATCCTCTTTTACGCGGTGGTGCTTTATGCCTCAAGCGATAAAGAGAAAGCCATGCCGGCATGGATGCAGGCCGCGATGGGGCTCACCAACGCGGGGTTTTATGCCGCCACCACCTCGTTTGTCATCATGCAATACTATTCCATTGGCAACCTGTGGATCATGGTCGTGGCACTGCTCCTCTTCAACCTGGCGGGGTTGGTTGCAGCCAAAAAGTACTTTCCGGCGGTTTTTACCCTCCCCCTTCACCTCGTCACCATGGTGCTGGCATCGCTGGCGCTGCCCCTCATGTTCGACCAGAACCATGTGCTGTTGTTTACCGCCATGCTGTCGATGCTGCTGCTGCTCTGGTCAAAACAGATGAATCATCGGCTTTCCCTGCTGGTTTCCCTGTTGTGCCTGGGCATCATGGTCGGAGACTACCTGGTGCACTGGATCCTGGTTTATCTTTCGGCCGCCCTGTTCAGCGTAAACCTGCACTCACCAGCGCTCATGGGGCATGCCACCCTGAGCAGCACAGCCGTGCTGGCCGCGCTGAGCCTCAATTACTGGTTTGTGAAGAGTAGCAGGGTATCGCTGCCAAAGCAATGGATCAGCCGCACCAACCACCTCCGCCTCGTCAATGGGTTGATCCTCCTGGTGATGTTCCTCACCGCCGGCTGGCTCATCAGCAGTTTCCTTTGTTTTCTCTCCGGGTCGATGGAGGTGGCAACCCAGGGATGGTACATTGCCGGAAGCCTTTTCTTTATCCTGCTCCTCCGGTTCCAATCTGAAAAATACATCGCTCCCGGCCAACCCATGCTCATCATGGCCCTCGTGTTTGCCCTCTCCTATCCCCTGGCGGGATATCTCAGCATGATGGGAACCCTCGACAGCCTCCTGTCAACCGGTCATCTTCCCTTCGCCCCCGTGGTGCTGCATTACCTCACGCTGGCGCTGACCATCAGCCTGGCGGTCGTCACCATCAAACGCATCTACCGGCACTTTGTCCTCCACAAATTCCTGCGGAACACCATTCAACTGGTGGCCCTCGTCTTCCTCCTGTTTATCCTGCTCACCGAATACGACAACTTCTCCCTCCTCCTCTCACCAAAAACCCTGCACCCGTCAGCCTTAAACCTTGCACCCGGAGTGCTGAGTGCTCAGCAGCAAATCCTCAATTTCAACCACGGCCTCCCTTTTTCGCTGATACTTCTTTTCACGTTCCTGGCAACCCTTGGCTGGGCGCTGAGGCATCACCAGCGATTCCTGCGCAACCTCTGTCTCACCCTCTTCACCCTCACCATCCTCAAAATATTCCTCTACGATTTTTCCCTCCTTGGTGACCTTGCCCGCACCCTCATGCTCATCCTCATCGGGCTTCTCCTTCTTGTGATTTCATTTCTTTATCCACGGAAAAAAACAAAACACCAATAAAAAATTACGAATTACGAATTACGAATTACGAATTAAAAAGTAACCAACCTGGGAAGGGCACTTAACACTTAACACTTAACACTTTGGGTCAATGACCCTGTCCCAGAATATCATGATTGGGTGTCATTGATTTTCCGCCAATGTACTGCAGGATGCAGTGTTTTTTGATTTTTAAA
>JBAXFM010000398.1:0-3989 GCA_037139855.1 Bacteroidota bacterium | reverse complement strand
GGTCGTTTGACTGGCTGATCTCAGCTTTGACGGGGACCCATTTCAGGATCATCCCCGTATCAAGGCGCTTCCGGTAAATGCCAATCATTTCATTTTTACTGGTGATGGGGAAATTGCCATCCCGAAGTTTCATCACACTGTCTGCAGCATAGGCGATGAAGGCAGCATTGAGACCTTTGTCAATACTCATCTGGCTGAAGGCCTTATCGGTGGCGATGAGCGTCGATGGATCGCTTTTCTGATTGTGGCAGCAGCCAAACAGGAGCAGTATGGAGATTATTGATAGAAGTGATTTCATAATTAGCATGTTTTGCGCTAAATTACACAGAATATTTGGACCTCATCCTCTGACCCCTCTCCCTTTTATGCCTCACCCCATGACCCCTCTCCCCAGGGAGAGGGGAGCCAGGTTCTTCCCTGATTGCGGAGACCTCTTTCCTCTTATCGCTTTCCATTGTAGGGAGAGGTGGGAAGCTTCATCCATTTTTTGGATGGGTTTTAGGCTAGGGTATCGAAATTTATCTTAAATTTACCATGCGGTTCCTTTTTATAGCAGGAAAAAGATAATGTGCAAAAAGTAAATCCATGGACCATAAACTCTCGGTTCTTATCATTGAAGACAGCCAGAATGACGCTGATTTGAATGTCTATCATTTGCGCAAGGCTGGATATTTCGTCTATTTTATCCGGGTTGAAACAGATGAGGAGATGAAAGAGGCCATTGCCTCGCACAAGTGGGACATCATATTGTCTGACTATTCCATGCCACGGTTCGATGTTTTATCTGCCCTTGCGATCTATCAGGCTTCCGGGCTGGATATCCCTTTCATTGTGGTGTCGGGCGCGATTGGTGAAGCAAAAGCTGTTGAGATGATCAAGGCGGGGGCTCATGACTATGTTTTAAAGGATAACATGACCCGTTTTGCCTCCGTGGTAAAGCGGGAGCTGACCGAAGCGCTTGTCAGGCAGGATTTAGCTATTGCGAATATCGCGCTGAAAAAGAGTGAAGAACGATACCGGACAATGATCAGCGCCTCTCCCGATGGTATTTTCATTACCGACCTGAAAGGGATCATCACAGAGGTTTCCCATGTTGGTCTTGCCCTTTATGGCACAGAGGAAAGCAAAGACCTGGTAGGAATTCATTTCTCACGATTTATTCCGTTGGATGAAAAGAATAAGCTTGATGAGATTTTTGAAGGAACCATGATGGATGGCCTTGCACAAAACATTGAAATCAAGTTTATCAAGAAGGATAAAACAATGCTGGCCACTGAAACCAGCGCTACTTTGTTGCATGATACCATCGGGAGGCCAATATACTACATGATCATTATCAGGGATGTTTCACAGCGTAAAAACCTCGAAATGCAACTGATCCATTCTGAGCGTATGGCAGGATTGGGTGAAATGGCATCGGGGATCGCCCATGAAATAAATCAACCTTTGCTCACCATCTCCATGGCGATGGATAATATTTTATTTGAACTTGACACGGAGGAAAAAGTTGAAAAGAGCTATATCCGGAAGAAATCGGATAAAATATTTGAAAACATCACCCGCATCAAAAACATCATTGATCACATCCGGGTTTTCTCCAGGGGACACGATGATTACATGGTGACCAGTTTCAGCATCAATTCCAGCATCATGAATGCTGTTTCCATGATCTCGGAACAGTTTAAACATCATGCCATTGATCTGCGACTGAACCTCCATCAACAACTCCCTGAATTAAACGGAAATACCTATCAATTTGAACAGGTTATTCTGAACTTGCTCGCCAACGCCCGGGATGCACTGCTCGAAAAGGAAGAAAAACAACAGATTCGTTTTGATAAATCAATTGAAATCAGAACGTTTGAGGGGAATAATCTGATTGTTGCCGAGGTGTCTGATAATGGAACCGGCATTCCCGAGGAAAATATCAAACAGGTGATGATGCCATTTTTCACCACCAAGGACCCCGGGAAGGGAACAGGATTGGGCTTGTCGGTGTCCTATTCGATCATCAAGGAAATGAATGGCACGATCGAGTTTACCAGTAAACCGTCTGTAGGAACGACCATCAGAATCATTTTGAAGCATCAAACCGGAAAGCAATAATGACCAGACACGAAAAGATCGAGATCCTGATTTTGGATGACGAAAAACAATTCACGGAAGAATTGCATGAATTTTTGCAAAAATCCGGATATGAATCGTTTGAGACCAATACATACCCGGATGCCAAACACGTTCTGGACCATCATGAAATTGACCTGATGATCCTTGATGTGCGGTTGCCGGGTATTGACGGACTCGACATTTTAAAGGAGGTTAAAGGGAAGCACCCCAATCTCGAGGTGGTGATCATTTCTGCACACGGAGATATGGATACAGTGATCAAGGCCATGCGCCTGGGGGCATTTGACTATCTGCGCAAACCTTTCCGGCATATCGATATTCAGATTGTTGTTGAACGAACCCAGAAATACCTGCATCTTCAGCGAAAACTCAAACTGGTTGAAGAACGGAATTCCCTGATCTCCAAAACACTCGAAGAGAAAATTGACCGGCACTTTATCGGCGTCAGTAAAAAGATTCGCGACATCTTTGATGCAGCCGTTGCCGCTGCAAATTACCCCGACGCCAATGTGCTGATCACCGGAGAGAGCGGTACCGGCAAGGAAAATGTTGCCAGGATTATCCATTATTCCAGCGTCAGGAAAGATCACATGTTCTGTGCGGTAAACAGCAGCGCCATTACCGATTCCTTGCTGGAAAGCGAATTTTTCGGTCATAAGAAAGGCTCATTTACCGGAGCAATTGCCGATAAAATGGGCTTTTTTGAAGTAAGCAACCAGGGTACCCTGTTTCTGGACGAAATTGCCGATATGCCTTTAAACCTGCAGGCAAAAATATTAAGGGCTGCCGAGGAAAAGGTGATTACCAGGGTGGGTGACACAAAACCGATCCGCACCGATTTCCGGATCATCTCATCCACCAACCACGACATTGAAAAGAGGGTTGCCGAAAGTAAATTCAGGCTTGACCTGCTTCACCGGCTCAACACCGTTCGCATCCACATTCCGCCTCTCCGGGAAAGACCCGAAGATATCAAGCCCCTGCTGATCCATTTTACCAACCAGTTTGCGCAAAAGTTAAACAGGTCTATTGCCATCAACGACGATGTGTTTAAACGGCTTGAGAAATATGATTTCCCGGGAAATATCCGGGAACTGAAAAACATGGCTGAACGGGCCATCATCCTCTGCAAATTTAATTCGCTGAGCATCGAGGATTTTCCATTGACCTCCCGCACCGATAGCCCCGTTGATAACAACACAGACATGGCCAGCCTGAAAAGCATTGAAGTCGACATGATCCGCAAAGCGCTTCTGCAAAGTCAATTCAACCAGAAAGCAGCGGCCGAAATTCTTGGCATAACGCGCGATGCCCTGATCCGCAAAATGAAAAAGTACAACATCTCCATCGGCAAGGCCGAAAACTGATTTTTATTTCCGCACACTTGTGCGATTATTTCATTTTTCTTAGCTGTTTCTTTTGGTAATTTCCGCGAAATATTTCTGCCGGGGAAAATAATTTCAACTTTTTATACATTGATAACCATATGATTAAGTGACTTTATGCTACTTGATTTTATGAGGATATTTCTTCTGGCTTCCTTTTTGCATTACTGTTTGCATGAATACGCTGCAAACAAATATGAAATCGGTAATCATCATTCTATTGATGGTTATTTTTCCAATGTTAGCAAGCGGCCAGAAAGTTCAAATGGTATTCAACGGAAGCGGAGTTCCCGAGGAAGTTACACTGGTCGATTCCAACGGCGTCCGCATTGGTTATTCAAACGTGTATAACAAATCCGGTGTACTGGTGATGTCATTGATGTACAAAAACGGAGTTCCGAATGGTCAGTGGTCACGTTACGATGATAAAACAGGAAAAATTAAAGAATCGTTCAATTATGTGAACGGAAAATTAAA
>JBAXFM010000397.1:0-4003 GCA_037139855.1 Bacteroidota bacterium | reverse complement strand
ATTTCAGAAATTACAGACGGCCAGCAACAGCATCCCAATCGACCAGCTTCCAGAAGTCGGCGATATAATCGGGACGAACATTTTGTTTATCAAGATAATAGGCATGTTCCCACACATCACAGGTGAGGATTGGTGTTGCGCCATGTTTGAGCGGATTGCCGGCGTTGCTTTCCTGAACGATTTCAAGACTTCCATCATCTTTTTTGATCAGCCAGGCCCATCCGGAGCCAAATAAGGTTGCTGCAGATGCCGAGAATTTCTCCTTGAATTCAGCAAAAGAACCGAAGTTCTTTAATATAGCGGAGGCCAATGCTCCGGTTGGCTCTCCACCACCCTGAGGCTTCATGCAGTTCCAGTAAAAGGTATGATTCCATACCTGTGCGCCATTGTTGAAAATACCGGCTCCGGCTTTTCTGACGATTTCGTCGAGCGAGGCATTTTCAAATTCGGTGCCTACGATCAGTTTGTTCAGGTTATTCACATAAGCCTGGTGATGCTTTCCATAATGAAATTCAATGGTCCGCTTCGAAATATAAGGTTCCAGTGCATCCAGTGCATAAGGAAGCTTGGGGAGTTCGTGTGTCATATGGTTCAATTTTAAAGGTTAATAATCTATTCTGGTTGTAAATAATTATACAATATTTCCTTAATTCGATATTCGTTATTCAATATTCGTTATTCGTTATTCATTTCTTCAGCATCTCCACCGCCTTCAAAAATCCCGGGTCAATGGTATTCAGAATCGGAAAAAAACCATTGTTATCCAACAGATTCCTTCCGATATAGGCCTTCAGCATGGTTTTAACATACCGGTCAGATTTCGAGAGGTCTGTGCCAACATGCTTCACCCCTTTTTTATCAGCATAAGCCACAAAGTCAGCGTAAATGGCATCCGATACAACAAATCCTTTGTCGAACTGGCCAACATTTTTAAATCGCAGCATCCGCGACCTGTTCTGATCGGTATAATCAAAGGCAAACTGGTAAACCAGGCCTTTGTTGATGCATTGTGTATAATAGCGCAGGGCTGAATCCTTTTCCAGCGGGATAAAAATATCGGGCATGATGCCCCCACCTCCGTAAACTGTCCGGCCTTTGGGTGTTTTGAATTTGAGGGAATCAGGAAATTTAATTGAATCGGGGTGCTCAAGTTCGCCGTTCATAAAACGGTGGTAATAATCGCTGTTATAGGTTTCCAGTCCGTCTTTGTACGATTTCTGGATGCATCGCCCCGTTGGGGTGTAATATCTCGCCACGGTGAGTCTCAGTGCGCTTCCGTCTTTAAAGTCAAGCTGCTCCTGCACCAGTCCCTTGCCAAAAGACCGGCGGCCGATAATCGTCCCCCGGTCATGATCCTGAATTGCGCCTGAAACAATTTCCGCAGCAGAAGCAGTTCCCTCATCCACCAGGACGACCAGGTCACCTTTTTCAAACAATCCATCGGATGTGGCCTTGGAAATCTCCTTTTTATGGTGCATTCCTTCGGTATATACAATGAGTTCTCCGCGTCCAAGGAATTCATCTGCCACGTCAATGGCGGCTTTCAGGTATCCTCCGCCATTGCTCCGGAGATCGAGGATGAGCTTTTTCATACCATCCCGTTGCAGGTTCTCTATGGCATTGTGTACCTCGTCGTGGGTGGTGGCCGAAAAATTATTCAACCGGATATACCCGATTCCGGGGGCTGCCATGTAGGCAACATCCATGCTGTAGGTGGGAATCACATCGCGGGTGATGGTGTAATCGAGCAATCCGCCTGCACCCCGGCGAAAAATAGCTACGGTAACTTTGGTTCCTTTGGGGCCTTTCAGTTTGCGCATCACGTCGTTGGTGGATATTTTGATCCCGGCGATGTTTTTTCCATCCACCTTTACAATACGATCACCGGCACGAATCCCAAGTTTTTCTGAGGGTCCGCCCGAAACCGGATTGATCACGGTAACGGTATCATTTTCCACGCGGAACTGCACGCCAATTCCTTCAAAACTACCCAGGAGCGGATCGTTGGCTTCATGAAACTCTTCTGCTGAAATATAAACAGAGTGCGGATCGAGTTTTTCCAGCAAACCGGTAATGGCTTTCTCTTCCAGCGCCTTGCGGCTCAGCGTATCGACGTAATTATCTTCCACATAACCGATTACCTCCTTTAACTTATCCTTATCGGATGTTAAAAGATTGAAATTTCCGATACGGTTTCCTAAAAAAAGCCCCAGCAGGATACCTCCGATCAGGATCACTGCAAACCAGATTGGTAAATAATGATTGTTCTTTTTCTCCATGCTGCAAAGATACCTTAAATCAAAAAACGACGACAGAAAAATGCTTTTTTTTTAGAACCTTTATAAATAAGCAGCGGCGCCGGGTGATGATGGAAAAAATCCGACTTTTGCATAAAATCATGATTCATGCTTAAATTGATTTTGCCGCTCCTGTTGTTTATTTCATTCATGGCATCGGGCGGCACTCATAAGGTTGAGATTCCGGCCAAGCCTTATGAAAACAGCCATTTTGCTGTAATTGATTCCCTCAGAATACATTACCGCACCTGGAACGACAACATCAGCCATCCGAAGGGCAAGGTATTGCTGATCCATGGATTTTGCGGATCGACCTTTTGCTGGCGGAATAATTACGATGCGCTTGTTGCTGCCGGCTACAAAGTGATTGCCATAGATTTGCCCGGGTTTGGCTACAGTGGTCGCGATGCCAAACTAAACCAGTCACAAAGCAATCGTGGCCGCATGATCTGGGAATTACTGACTTTACTTGACGGAAAAGATACGACCAGATGGAACATCGTTGGCCATTCGATGGGGGGAGGAGCAGCGGAAGCGGTGGCGCTGATGAGACCTGAACGGATAAAAAGCCTCACCATCCTCGATGGCATGATATTTATTGAAAATAAAAACGTCGAAATTACCGTGGTCGGTCTTGTCAACCATCCGTTATATAAAAAACTGCTCCTTTCCTACACCGAAAACCGCTACCTGTCCTTCAACAAATTCCGTCGCCAATTGAAAGGAACTTATGGTTTTCTTCCCGACACACTTACCACGAATGGTTATTGGATACCGTTACAAATAGAAGGTACCGCCGGAACGATTGTAAACCTGATTGCAAACTCCCATGAAGTTCAAGACCTGGATGCCAGGGGGTTAAGTCAATTTCCTGTCCTGGTCATCTGGGGAAAGAAAGACCGTACCCTCAGGCTGAAAAACGGGAAAAAACTTAAAAGAGCGGTGCCATCCATTGAACTTTTAGTCATTCCCGATGCCAGGCATATGGCGATGGAAACCCATCCACAGGTGTTTAATAAAATGCTGATCGATTTTTTAAACAAAAACAACCATTGAGTCAGCCTATTTCTTCCCCGATCCGTTGATCTCCTTTACCCGGTTTTTTGCGTAGTCACTATAGGACACTTGCTGTGGCAGTTTTTCCATGGTTTTTTGGTCTGGAACGTCATATTTCAAAAATTCCCGGTAATATGGCAATGCAACATAAGGCCTTCTCAGATGGAAATCAAACTGATAGGCAATTTTAAACCGGAGGGTGTTGTTTTTTGGATTTGCTTCCAGCGCTTTTTGTAACAGTATAGTGGCTGTGTCAGTATTGCCTTTCGAGGTATTGGCATCGGCAAGTTCCATATAAAGGGTCGACAGAAACTGGCCTGAAGGCATCAGCAACCGGAATGTCCTGTTAAGGTAAGCAAGCCCGGTGTCAACTGCCAGGGAGCGGTATGCTGAAACACCATAATAAAAGCAAACCTCCGCATCGGTGGTATCCGAATAAAAAGCTTTCCGGAAAAATGGCACAGCCGTATCGTATTTCTCCTGTTTATAGTACGACAGACCAAGGTATTTCATCGTAAATTTCGAAGAGTCGCCAAGCCTGGTGCATTCCCCGAGTTGCTTTGCCGATGCCTTAAAGTCGATCAGCAGGTAATAGCAATAGCCGCTTTGCTTCATGATAGGAAGATAAGCCGAATCCTGTGCCAGGTAAA
>JBAXFM010000396.1:0-4022 GCA_037139855.1 Bacteroidota bacterium | reverse complement strand
AAAACGGAATTAAGGCTTTCCATGCAGCTATTCTCCATCCTGTTCCAGGTATACCCGCCATCAATGGTTTTGAGGATCGTACCCCCGTCACCCACGGCAAACCCGGTTGAAGTATTAACAAACTGCACATCATGAATGGTGTTCCCCTGGGGCAAAGGGTTAACCCAACTCCATTGGGCTATGGCACCAATCGATTGCGAAAATAGTATTAGGAATACAAGTCGGCTTAACATTCCCAAGGTCAGTAAAAAATTGATTCGGTTTTGGTCATTGACAATGGAAGAAATTTTCTTGATTTCACTGGTATAATTGCGACCAATTAATTTCAAAACGAAGAAAAACTATTTCAGATAAACCTTTTTAATCATCGATTGATATCTCCTGACGATTTTACCGCCGGCAATTTCTCCCTGTTGCAAAGAGGAGGTGGTTTCACGATATAGCTTGATATAGGTATTCCCAGGATTTCCTGTAGAGCCAAATGAACCGGCCTTGAGGGTGATCGTGGTTGCTCCGACCTGTGAGGTAGTAGCGATGGTTTTGTAGATGACAAACCCCTGGTAAAAGGTAATAACCTCCTGTGAACCCACACAGGGATCACCAATCCATGTGATTACATTATCCTTGCTGTTGTACAGGGTATCGATGGGAGGCAATTCGATGGATGACGGAACTTCAACAACATTGGTAAAAACCCGTTTCCAGGCATCTGAAAATACGAATGTACCGGATGGGACTTTTTGATTGTCGTATGTAACCTCATAATAGGAGGTTATGGTGTTTAAAACCATCGGAATGTCGTTCAGATTGACGAAACTCGGGCTATCGAGGAGTACACGCCTGTACCAGGAATTGTCATAGAACCTGACAGAGAAGTGGGAATCGTAGTTGTCGGAATTATAAACATACCAGATTTCCTGCTGGATATGGTCAGGATCAACAACTTCGGATTTTTCTTTTTTACAGCCGGCAACAACAGCCAGGCAGGCAAACAGGAGAATAGCTAGCTTTTTCATGGGGAAAGGGTTTATTTACACAAATATACCGTTTTCTAATAAACCTATCTTTGTACAAAAAAAATAAAACAAAGAAATGATGAAGAATAATTTTCCAGCGCCATCTGAATTTGCACATCGATGGTCGCTTGATGCACACACTGTTTTTCTGAATCATGGTTCATTTGGTGCATGTCCTCAGAAAGTACTTGATAAACAACAGAAGTACCGGCAACGACTTGAATGTCAGCCGGTGCGGTTTCTGGCACGGGAGATGGAAGAACTGTTTGACCAGTCACGGACCGCTGTCGCACGATTTGTAAATGCTACAGCTGAAGACCTGGTATTTGTGCAGAATGCAACAACCGGTGTGAACACGGTATTCAGATCACTGAACTTTAAACCTGGGGATGAAATACTGTACACCAATCACATTTACGGTGCGTGCAAACGGCTGCTGGAATTCATTGCTGAACAAACCGGGGCTAAATTAGTGGAGGCATATTATGAATTTCCCATTGCATCCCCGGATGTCATTGTGCAGGCCATCCTTGAAAAGGTCACTTCGAACACACGAATTGCGCTGATCGATCACATCACTTCCGCTACGGCGCTCATTCATCCGGTGGAAATCATTGTGAAAGAATTGGGTCAGCGAGGTGTCGATACCATGATTGACGGGGCTCATGCGTTGGGAAGTATTCCGTTGGATCTGGAAAAAATTGGTGCGGCGTATTACACGGCCAATTGCCATAAATGGTTGTGTTCACCGAAAAGTGTTGCAATCCTGCATATCCGCAGCGATAAACAAAAGGGAATTGTTCCTGTGGTTGTAAGCCATGCAGGCTATAATGCTGAGTCCTTTGCAGAGCGGTTTTTCTGGCCGGGAACCTACGATCCTACTGCGGCGCTTTGTGTGGCAGATTCAATTGATTATATGGCTTCCCTGCTCCCGGGAGGCTGGCCAGCCATCATGAAACGGAATCACAACCTTTGTATTGAAGCCCGGGATTTGATCTGCAACATGCTGGAAATTGCCAAACCCTGTCCCGATTCGATGATAGCGAGCATGGCCACTTTGCCTTTGTCACCCCTGGACGTTGCCGTTCCACTTGATTATAAGAGTTTCGATCAGCTGCAGGAGCGCTTGTTCAGAGATTACAGTATTGAAATTCCAGTGTGGAATTGGTCATCACCTACATCCCGGCTGGTCAGAATAGCGGTACAGTTATACAACTCATTGGATCAATACCGGTATTTTGGAGACAGCCTTCTCCATTGTTTAAAGGAGATGGGTTAGAAAGGTTCTTATTTCACGCAGATTTACGCAGATTTTCATAAATGATTATTTGTTTTTTTGATTGGGTGCAATCATACCTGTAAAATCATTTAACCTTCCGCTGATTTCAATGAGGCTGTCTTAAAAGTCTTTTTTTAACCGCGGAGGCGCAAAGGCGCAGAGAAAATTAGTATTGATTATGAAATATTTGCGTCTTCTCTGCGACTCTGCGACTCTGCGGTATTTATAAAGATTTGCTTTTTGAGACAACCTCATTATTGCCCAAAATAGAATCAATTAAAATTCACGGGTACAATTGCGCCTATTCAAACTTATTTTTCTGCGAAAATCTGCGTGGTAATCTGCGAAAATCTGCGAGAAACATTTTACTGCGAGAAACATTTTACTGGATTACAATCTTCCTTGTCACCCCAAAATCCTTCCCAACTGCTTTTAACAGGTATAATCCTGCCTTCAGGCCGGTGAGATCAAGGGTTGCCTTTTCAGCGGCGTATTCCGTGGAATAAACCCGAACGCCCCGGCTGTCGTATATTTCTATGGTACAAGACCCAGCCAGCGGTTTGTCGAACGAAATGGAAACATTGCCGTGGGTCGGATTAGGATAAACCTGCATCCCAACCTGATTGATTAACTCGTTTACCCCCAGCGAACGGTTGCCCTGGGCATACCATACGCCCCATTTGGCCCCTGAAATCAGCACGTTGGCGCTGGAGGCTGCAGGATGAACCTTATCAGGCGACATGGCGATCGAAGCAATAACACTAGAACCGTTGTATTGTGTCGAAAAGATGATTTGATCATCAAGCTTCGAATAATTCGGATAACTCAGGTTGACGCCATTGCCAAAAACCTGCACAAAGTCTCCTGTCTCAAGGTTTGCAGCCAGCACGGTCACGGAATTGGTATTGCCATCAACATAATCAAAAGCACATACGGCAGGGGAGTTTTTTGACAGCGAAGGATTTCCGATGCTGATCCCTTCAGGAATACCTGAAACCAGTTTGAAAACATCTCCATTTCCCCAGTTGGCAGTGGCTTTATCCCATACCTGCATGAAACTGATATCCCAATAGTCAACATTCTGACCCGAAGTTGAACTGTTCATCTGGTTGTAGGCATCGTACATGATGAAATCTCCGCTGTAATCCCATTCGAGGGCATCAGCATAAAGAACATTGTTGGTGATCACTCCTTGCTGGGTGGTAGGATTATACAAATGTGCTTTGGCCCAGGCTTGTTTTTGGTAGCTATATACCCATATGGCGGAATCCTGGTATTCGGTAACAGCGGCTAACATCGAACCATCTTTCGAAACAGCAACGTTGTCCCAGATGGCCTCATTCTGAATAATGGTTTCCTGGGCTGGCGATCCAAGGGTTATTGCGTGAATCATTTTGTCGGATCCAACGAATACCGCCACACTTCCGTTATCGACAATGCTGGGTTTATTCACCAGCGGAGTTTGGGAGATGGGCACGAAATTACTTCCGGTAGTCGAAGAAATATACAAGGTGTTGAGGTCTCCCGGATCGGTGTTATAGACCAGAATGTAGTCCTGTCCGGGATTTACCGGAAGCTGGTTCTGGTAGTTTCCTCCACTTCCGTCAACAATTCCCACCTCATCAAAAGCAGTTTTGGCAGCATTCATCTCAGCGGAGCCATCGCCGTACAAATCTTTGGCCGACTGAACAACTGCCAGACGGCAGTCGATAAATTGCGATGAACGG
>JBAXFM010000395.1:0-4027 GCA_037139855.1 Bacteroidota bacterium | reverse complement strand
CCGACCCCAGGCAAACCGTGTCGAAGGTAAAAGCTGATACAGGCAGGGGGTTGATGATCACAGGTGTTGTCAATGAATCTTTGCAATTGCCACCATTGCTTACGACCAGTTTAACGTTGAAAGTACCAGGCCCGGTAAAAGCATGAAGAGGATTTTGCAGTGTTGAGTAATTGCCAGAGCCGCTTGTTGGATCATTGAAATTCCATTGCCAGCTTGTAATCGGACCGCCACCATTTAAAAGGCTTGCATCGGTAAAAAGCACATTTTCTCCGGGGCAAAGGATGGCAGAATGATTAAATGCCGCAACAGGACCGGGTACACTCTGAATCAGGTGTTCCACCCAGGAACTGCAGCTGTCGCTCGTTTTAATGGTAAGTCTTACCAAATGCTGCGAGGCAGTTCCCACAAAGGCATGGGTGACATTTGGAACCGCTGGAAATAGAATGGTTGAACCTGTTCCATCGCCAAAGTCCCATACCCATTTGACGATATGACCATGAGAGGTTGTCGAGGTGTTGGTAAAGGTAACCAGGGCGCCATGACACTGTGGTGCGTTAGTTTGGAAGCTTGCAGCGGGAAGTGGGATGACCGACACATTGAGGGTGGTATCATGACTACAGAAATTTGAATTCTTAACCGTCAGTTTGACCGTGTAAATACCCGCATTGGCGAAAAGATGCAATGGATTTTGTGAAGCTGAAACAGGACTGCCATCCCCAAAATCCCACTGCCATTCAATGTTGGAGGCAGCATTGGGGATTGAGGTATCGGTGAATTGGGTGTTTGAGCCCAGGCAGGCCGTTGTATATGTAAACAGGGCTTTCGGACCGGCATGAACGGTCACAAACTTCTTAATGGTGTCAACACAACCTCCGGCATTCATCACAATAAGTCTGACTTCGTAGTTCCCAGTTGCATGGAACACATGAACCGGAGATTGCAGTGCAGAAGTATTGTTTATTCCAGAGAGCGGATCACCAAAATTCCAGTTCCATACAACAATTGTGCCTCCTCCATTTAATTGGGAAATATCCGTAAAATGAACATCCTCCTGTTCACAGGTTCCGGTGAAATTAAAGTTGGCAACTGGCGGGGGGGTAATCTCTACAGTCCTGATAGCCTGGGATGAGCATCCCCGGTTTGTCGTAATCGTCAGCGTAACCGAATATGTGTTTGCTGCGGAATAGGAATGCGAAACATCCGGTGAATTTGGCCAGAAGATGGTCGTATCAGTGCCATCACCGAATTCCCAGTGCCATTTGACGAGGAAATTATTCCCTGTAGTGTAGGAGTTGTTGGTAAAATGAACCATCAAGCCCACACACATCGGCGCATTATGTGCGAACAATGCTACCGGAAGTTCGTTGACCGAGACCTGGTGCACAAAACTCTTTATGCAGTTGTTGGTATCTGTAACCGTCAGGGTGACAAGGTAGCTCCCGGTTGTCGGATAAATATGTGCAGGTTCAACAGGTGTATTGAAGTTCACTGTATTCCCATCTCCAAAGTCCCAGTGCCAGGTTGCAATTTTATTTATATCCGGTCCTGACAGGTGGAACTGCGTGGGCTGGGCAAAACACGCAGAATCGTTTGAAAAGTCAACAATCGCGGCTGGGAATACCACTACGATGATGCTGTCATTGTAAACCACTTCACAGGTAGTTTGAGGATGGTAAGCTTTTAGCTGATAGATTCCCGGAATGGTTTTAAAACCAAATGAAAGGGGTGATCCGTTTCCTGACAGCGGTTGTCCGGTGGCCAGGCCTCCCAACAGCAACTGGTACAAAATTCCTGTTTGTGATCCTGAAAGTCCAATTTCTACCCCGTTTCCTCCTGCGCAATATCCTGGACCGGAGGATGTCATGGCAAAAATATCCGGTTGTTGGCTGACGGTGACAGTAAACGATGGACCTGTATGGGATACAGAACAATTTGCATCGGTAACCGACAGCATCGTATAAGTTGTACTGATTATGGGACTCACTATTAGGTTGTAGGGGCTTGACGGAATGTTGCTAATGGTGAAATTGCTGACCCCATCGGTATATGTCACTGTCCAGGGCCCCAGTCCGGTAAGGCTCATAGACACCATGGCGGAGGAACCCTGGCAGATCGTCGGTGTTCCGCTCAAAGTTACCGATGGCAATGGTTTAAAACTGATTCGCACGGTATCGGTGTTGTTCAGGGAGGCACATTGTTGTAGCCCGTTTACAGTCATTTTGAGATCAACATGTCCCAGCAGGATATCTGCGGTTCCAGGGGAGTAATGTGGGTTGATCCATGAGGCATTGTCAAAGGTTCCGTCACCAAGGGTGGTCCAAAGCACCGACATATAATGCAAAGCTGAGCCATGCTGCGGAATGGGAATGTTGGAACAGGAGAGGGTATCTGCCCCGGCATTTGCTACCGGCATAGGGGAGAGCATAAGCAGCAAACTGTCGGCGGCTGTTTCAGCCATACAGCCCAGCAGCCCGTGGGCCGTAAGTTTAAGCCACACCGAGGTTGTTAAAATATCCAGCGGTCCGGGTATATAAACTGGGTTGAGCACATGGATGTTGTTAAAGGAGCCATCACCTGATGTTGTCCATGCAAGCGTAGAATACTTTTGTACAGTGGCGAAAACATGATACACCTGGCTTGCACAGATGGTGGAGTCAGCACCGGCATTGACTAATGGTAGGTTATTCAGTGTCAGTTTCATGGTATCCAGGTCAGATTCCATGGAGCATTGCGACAGCCCATATGCCGAAAGGACAAGGCGTACACTGCCAATGCTGCGATCGGTGAAACCCGGTGTATAGGTTGCATCCGGCAGGGCGGGATTGTCAAAGTTACCGTCACCCATGGTTGTCCAGGTCACCGATGACTGATGCTGTGCTGATCCCGAGAGGCGGTAGGACATGTTTTCGCAGATGGTGTCGTCCAATCCTGCCATGGCTATCGGTAATGGTTCAATGTAAAGAGTAAGGTAATCAGACAAGGTATCTCCCTGACAGGCTTGTGACCCGTGAACGGTCAGTCTGAGTTGGACATGTCCGTTGAGCTTATCCTGCGGCCCTGGCGTGTAATTGGGATTAAGTACAATGGAATTGTTAAAGGAGCCATCTCCCAGAGTGATCCAGTGCATGCTGGAAATGTACAGGGCCGAGGCATTCAAGGCAGCGGTCTGGGAAAAGCAGATCGTATCATTCGGCCCTGCGTCAACAATAGGTAAAGGAGTAATGGTGACAACCATGGTATCTGAAACTGAAACAGACATGCAGGTTGGAGAGCCGGTAACTTTAAGGATCAGTCTCACTGTCCCTGATGAAATATCAGTGAGTCCGGGGCTATAGACCGGGTTCAGAATCGCAGGATTTGAGAACATTCCATCCCCGGTGGTCAACCAGAGTACAGATGAATTGCCGGAAACCTGTCCATTGAGAAGGAGCAAGGATGAGGCACAGATGGTGGTGTCATTTCCGGCAAACGCCGTGGGACCTGAGGTAATGACCACATGGTTGGGCATGGTATCGTTGCATAAGGTGGCTGCGATCTGTGCGATCACCAGGTAGTTTCCTTCGATCTGAGCGCCGAAAGTAATGGCCGACCCGGTTCCTGTTACCAGGCCTCCAATGGCAAAGCCATTACGGTAAAGCTGGTATTGTACTCCCAACTGGGAGCCGGAGAGTCCGACAACAGTGGGCGAACAGTTAGCTCCTGCCGGGGTAATATTAAATGCCAGCGGACCGGGAAGAATGGTTGTACTGCCACTCATCAGCGTGTCGCAGGTGGTCGAGGGACTCACGGCCCTGATGGTATAAATCCCGGTAAGGTACTGCGCTCCGAAATGAAGGGTTGTGCCGCTTCCTGAAAGTGCAGTGACAAGAATGTTATCCCTGAGCAGCTGATAGCTGACCCCGCTTTGTGAGCCGTTGAGGTAGATATCGGTTCCCGGGCACTGATCGCCCTGAGGCTGGGTGAGGAAACTTTGCGGACGCGGGTTTAACACCGCTGCGCCGATCATCACCGAATGACAGGCCAGGAG
>JBAXFM010000394.1:0-4048 GCA_037139855.1 Bacteroidota bacterium | reverse complement strand
GGCTGAATGACTCAGATGGGAACGTTTTCACCACCAGCTTCACCCCTGGAGTTAAGAAGGTGATTGATTTTCTAAAGTCATCATTCGATGCAAGCATTTCAGAAACTGAAGAGAAGATCAACTTCTGAATTTTCGGGAGTTCCACCCTGGGGGGCGGAACTCCCGTTTTTTATGATCGTAAGTGCAGGTACTATTTCTTGACTTCACCGAAGGTAAATCAACCCAGTTAGAATTTATCAGTGATGCAATGGCTGGCAATGGGAACCAGGAACCTGTTTTCTATACAGACCATGACCTGATCTTATTTATGGTACAGCTCCCATACCATCCTGAATTACAGGGAACTAAACCAGCCTCTGAGAAAGTGTCTAAGTCAACCCTGCATGATGTGGAGTTAATTTTTGCGAATGGTTTAGATTTTCAATCCATAAGCATCCTTTTGGACATAGGTATCTGTAATGTGGTTGACCATATTAGAAATCTCATAGTAACAAAGTCAGGAACTATGTCAGTAACTAAGTCAAGAACAAAGTTTATTAAGCTGGTTAATTTTCTTGCTGAAGCCAGATCGAGAAGTGAAATTCTAAACTTTCTTGAAATAGATAACCAAACCAAAAATTTCACTACCAATATGAAGCCATTGCTTGAAAATGGAATAATTGAATTGACAATTCCCGATAAACCCCAAAGTCGTTTTCAAATGTACCGTTTAACCGAAAAAGGAAAGAAACTGCGAAAACAATGATTAATCCGGACTCACTATTTCACCAGGAAATGTCCTAAATCACCCTTTAGCAACCAAAGCAGCTCTTTGCCCGGTTGCCGAAATCGGGGGCGAAAGCTGAAATGCAGAGTTGAAATTTCAAATTTTTCGTAACATTGCAAGTTAAAGAATTTGATAATGAAAGTAGTAAATACGTTGTTATTTTTATTACTGGTTTCGGTTGTTTTTTCGGGTTGCCGAAACCAATCGGATGGGTCTGCCTCCGGAGTGTCAAAAGAAAGCAAATCAGCGGTGATCGATTCAATTGCCATACTCGATTCGCTGGCCAGTGCAGTGAAAATTTCCGACAATGAAAAATCGCGCGCCTATGCGCACCGGGCAATGGTTCTGGCCAGGGGATCGGATTCGGAGGAGGCGCTTGCCCAGGCCTGTCTGATTACAGGGTACAGCTATAAAAATTATAATGACGATACGAGTCTTGTATATACAACCAGGGCCCTTGAACTCTCCAGAAAGAACAAACTTACCGCAACCTATTCAGCGGCCTTGTACAACCTTGCTAATCTCTATAACGAGGCTTCAGACCAGAAGACCGCCATCATATTCGCCGATTCTGCTTTGCAGGTTTTCAGCCAGACCGGGAAGTACAAAATGCTCTCGAACGCATATAATTTTCTCGGAAATCTGAAAAACGATCTGAACGACACTACCGGGGCGCGGATCATGTATGATTCCGCCATTGCCATTGCCCGAAAACATGGCCTTCGCATGCAGGAGGGGATTGCCCTTGCAAGCAAGGCACGGTTTGATACGGATTCAAAGATTAAGGAGAAAAACTTGAGGAAGGCGATCTATTTATTACGCAATATCCCCGGTGCGGAAGAGGAAACAGCATCGGTGTATTCTAATCTCGGGGTGAACAGCACAAATCCGGACTCTGCCCTTCACTTTTACGATGAGGCGCTTAAACTCGCCAATATTTTACATTCCGCTGAGGTCACCATCGCCGTCTGCAATAATCAGGCCTATTGTTACTTAGATAAGAATGACCTCCGGCGTGCAGAGGAGTGCCTTGTGTCGAATGCCATCCCGCTGGCGCAGCGCGAGAAAAAATACAATTGGCTGGCAAATCTTTATGATACCTATACCGACATCCTGGTGGCCGCAAAGAGAACAGACGAGGCCCTCAAATATGCCCGGCTGGCATATCAGACGAAGGTAATGGCTGAACGTTCCATGGCCCCGAAACAAATGAGGCTGCTGACGACCCTCCTGGATGTGAAAAACAAGGAGCTACTTCTTGCAAACAGTGAAAAGAACCTCAGGCAAAAGGAAAGCAAAACCCGAAGGATCATTATTTTGTTTTCGGTTTCAGTATTGATCCTGGCAATGGTTATTTTTTTCATCCTGTGGCGGTTGCAGTATAACCGTTATCGTTACCATGCCACCTTGCTGAAGGCTGCAAAAAAGATCATTGACGCTGAGGACAGGGAACGGACCAAAATCGGAAAGGATTTTCATGATCTGACCGGCCAGAAATTTTCCGGACTGGCGAGTTACCTCGAAAATCAGGAATTTCCTGAACCGGCAACAAAAAACATTGCACTCAGGATGCTGGAAGAGATCAGGCAGGCTGTGCGGGAGATGTCGCACCGGATGAACCGTGCCTGGGTGGAACGGTTCACGCTGGAAGAGTCCATCAGCGGGTTGTGTGCCGATTGCATCAAGATGGCCAGTCTCAACCTTGAATTTCATGCTCCTGAGAAATATCCTGAAATGGTGCGGGAAACAAAGATTCATCTGTTCAGAATCGTTCAGGAACTGCTTGCCAATGCCATGCAACATGCGCGGACCTCAAAGATCACCCTTGATATTTCCTTTGATGGCACACATTTACTTTTGAGATACAATGACAATGGGCCGGGTTTTGATAAAGATGCGTTGAACGGTCAGGGTTCAGGACTTGACAACATCATGGAAAGGGTTACAATTTTAGAAGGGAACGCCGAACTGGATGCACGGCCCGGGTTCGGGGTCGATTATCAGATCAGTGTACCATTGAAGAAAGAAGTTTCCTTATAGTTGTCTTGCTTGTTCAAATTATTTAACTTTGTACAAAAAGAGGTATGCCAAAGATTTTCGAATATTTAGGGATCCTGATATTTTTCTATTCCAATGAACATCAACCAATTCATGTTCACGGCAAGCATGATGGTTTTGAAAGCAAAGCCGAGTTTTATATTGTAGATGGCAAAATTGTTGAAATAAAAGTCAAATCAATAAAAGGTCGAAAACCATTGACGGGCAGTAAACTTAGGGATTTTGAAGATTTTCTGGAAAAGTACGCTGAAAAAATTGTTGAAAAATGGATTGATTACTTTGTTTATCATAAAAATATTGAATTTGAAAGAATTAATTCAAAGATCAAATGAAAATTACAGAAGAAAATAATGATAATCAAGTAGATTTAATTGAGGTTAAGTCAGCCTTGTATATCGGTGATTACGCCATAAGAATTAATTTCAATGATGGGGAAAGTAAACTTGTTGATTTTAAACAATTTTTGGAAAAATCCCTACATCCTTCTATCAGAAGTTATCTGGATGAAAGCAAATTCAGGAATTATCAAATCGTTGACGGAAATCTGAACTGGAATGATTATGACTTGATTTTTCCTATAGAGGATCTTTACCAGGGAAAGATTTCCTAAAAAAACATCAGATTTAGGCAATCATCAACCAATATAGTATTCCAAAACATACATGATCAGAATATTATCAATCGAAGACCACTGGATGGTGATTGACGGACTGCGTGCACGGTTCCGGGGCGATCGTGACGAAATTTCGATTACCTGTACTGCCACAAACATGGATACAGCCATAAAAACAGATCCGCAGACATTTGACCTGATCCTGCTTGACCTGCTTATTCCCGGCACCGATCCCGTGGAGAATGTAAAAAAGCTGAAGCGGATATTCCCGGGTAAGCCCATCGTGATCCTGACTTCCGAGGAACGAACCGTGTGGGAAGTTCAGATGTGCATGGCCGGTGTTCAGGCATACCTGACTAAAAACGACCAACGGAAACATCTGAAGGAGATCATTAAAAGGGTTGCCGGAGGGGAGAATTTGTGCAAAAAGAGACTGGCAGAGCTGAAGATAAATACCGAAGGGTCCGACTCCCCTGTTCAGCCTTATCGCCTGAAACCAACCGAGAAGGCCATTCTTGCGCTCTTCGTCAAACAAATGGCCCTGAAGGAGATCGGAGATAAACTCGATATGACAGAATCGGCTGTCGGGAAGACCATGGCAAGACTACGCA
>JBAXFM010000393.1:0-4049 GCA_037139855.1 Bacteroidota bacterium | reverse complement strand
TTTCACCTTGTATGATAAACAAATTGATATAGCTGAGCAACGCTGTGAGCAGGACAAACAATGCGATCAGTCCGACAATAAGCATTTGTTTCGTACTGCCATGATTCGGGATGTATGAACTTGCGGCAGAATGCAGATACAAATCAGTAAGCGGTTCAACACCTGACTGAACTTTAGCATTCATGGACCTGGCCCAATCTCCCATAAGGACATTATTTGCATTTGCAATTTTAGCGGTTGCTCCTAAGAAATCAATATTTGGTTTAAGTAAATAGTATGTTTGAAATTCGAGACCCCCAAACCATTTAAGGTTGAGTGTAGACAATGAAATCAACAGATCTAAACTCAGATGTGAATTTTTAGGAATTTCATTCAATACCCCTGTTATCATCAATTGTTCACCATCCGATTCAATTGTTTTTCCTATGCAGTTAGCAGAATTGAAAAGCTTTTCGGCAACAGAAGTTGTGATCACCGCACATTTTCTTCCAATGAGTGCTGTTTTTTCATCACCATAGCGGAGCGTAAGTCCAAATACTTTAAAAATCTCAGGGTCAGTGTAAAAAATTCCAACTTTTTCTATTTTGTTTACCTTGGTTTGAACAGATGTTTGCCAACCACCATATAACTGCACAGCTGATTCTACCTCTGGAACTTTTTCAGGAAGCTGCGAGTAGGCCTGGCGTAAGGAAATACCATACACTTCGGTACTTGTATTATCGGTTACCCGGTTATATAGCCGTACTACCTTCTCTTTGGTTTTAAAATGTTGGTCATAGCTCAACTCATAGCGTATGTATGTGAGTGTGAAAATCACTGTGGTTAATGCCATTCCAAGCCCGATCACATTTGTAATAAGCATGAATGGATTACGTTTCAATATTCTAAGAACAAATTGTAAATCGTTCATGGCTGACTTTTTTTGAATTTATTCGCTTCGCAAGGATTCCGTCGGATTTCTTCGTGCTGCCAGTTTCATTCCGCCTTCAACGCAACCGCCGGATTGACTGAAGCTGCCTTGTATGCCTGGAAACTTACGGTAATCATTGCCAAGACCAATGCCCCCAGGCCAATTGCACCAAAGACCAGCCAATTCAAATTTATCCTGTAGGCAAATTCCAGCAGCATTTTATTTACTGCATACCATCCGAGAGGAAAAGCAACAGCTATTGAGATGACCACCAGGATGAGAAAATCCCTGGATAAATAGTAAATCACTGAAAAAACACCCGCTCCCATCACCTTGCGTATCCCGATTTCTCGCGTTCGACGGCTTGCAGCGTATGCACTCAGTCCGTAAAGCCCAAGACATGCAATGATGATCGCCACGAAGGTGAAATATTTCAGCAACATTCCCATCCGCATCTCTGTCCTGTACAAATTCTCGTAATCCTGGTCGATAAAACCGTACTCAGGAGGGTAATCAGGAATGACTTTTTTCCATATTTTTTCCACAGTTTTTAATATTGAAGGGAGGTCGCCCGGCGCAATCCTTACCAGTACCTGAGAAAAGGATTTACTGTCGCTCACTGCAAAAGCCATCGGGCCTATCGGTTCCTGGGCCCCGCTGAAATGAAAATTTTTCATCACTCCCACGATGACACCACGCTGCCCCATAAAGCTGAAGCTTTTCCCAACCACATCCCCACCTCCCATCAGTTTTACAACCTCTTCGTTTACCAGGAAATTACCCAGGGTATCACCCATATCGCCCGGATGGTCACGTGAAAAGTCCCGCCCTGCCACGAGGCTCATTTTCATTGTGCTCATATAGTCATAATCGATGATATTCTGCCCTATCAGAACCTCTTGTTTGGGATCCTTTCCCTTCCATGAAGCCCCCCCCCCATTACTTCCAATCATGGTCGGATTGCTTTGTGAGGCTGTAACCCCGAGTATCAGCGGCTCTTTAAGAAGCTCTTTCTTGAGGGTGGGGTATTTGGCTTTCATATTGTCGGACATGGGAATACAGATGAGGTTTTCTTTATCAAAACCCAACTCTTTTTCCTGCATGTATTTTAATTGAAGGTACATGAAAATGGCACCAAGTGCAATAAATATGGAAAGAGAGAATTGAACAATAACCAGGATTTGCCTTAACCGTCCGGTTCTCTTTCCTGATATCGTTTCTCCTTTCAGTACCATCACCGGTTTGAGCGAGGATAGATATAAAGCAGGATAAATCCCGGCCAGGACCCCGGTCAGCAGTCCGGTAATGAAGAAACCGGCAATGAATTTTGCCTGGAAAATATCTGACACCGTGAAGCTTTTACCTGACATCGAATTGAAAATGCCCAGCAGGAGACCAACCAGGACCAATGCAAGCATCAAAGCAATCATAACAAGTATGAGTGATTCAATCATGAACTGAACAACCATGTCCAGCCGGTTTGCGCCCGCCACCTTTTTAACGCCTATCTCTTTTCCCCTTGATGCGGCTTTGGCAATGGCGAGATTGATAAAGTTAATGCAGGCGATCAGGAGAATGAATATGGCAATGGCAATGAATATATATATTTTAACGATCTCTCCCTTACCATCCTGGAATCCGTACTGGGCATGAAGGCGAAAATCTAACCACGGGGTCAGGAAAAACTTTGCATTGGTCTCAGGATTATGTTCAACAACAATGTCAGTCAGTTTTTTGTTGATGGATTTGATATCGGCATTGTTTCCAAGCAGGATGAAGGTAAGAATATTGTTGTTCCCCCACGAATTATCGGCCATACCTGCCTGGTTGAGGTAAGAATAGGGAATGATTGCCTCAATACCGGTATAGGGTGACTGTGAGGGATTGAACATGGAATTTTTGGGGATATCTTTCATCACTGCCGTTACAGTGAATTGATTCCTGTTTTCCAGTGTGATAACTTTCCCGATCGGATTCAGATCGCCAAAATATTTTTTTGATAATTTCTGCGAAAGGATGATTGAATGCGGGTCCCTTAGTGCTGTATTCGCATCCCCCAGTAACAGCGGAAATGTGAAAATATTCAGAATACCTGAATCGGCTGCTTTGATCTGTGTTTCATAGAATACTTTATTCCCTATGCGGAATAGCATCCTGGGAAGAAAGCTAAACCGGGAAGTCTCACTGATTTCAGGGATGCGTTCCTTCCATACCGGTGAACATGGTTGAGGTGTAACGGCAACCCGGTAACGCTCTCCCGTGTAAAACTGGTCCTGGTTTACCATGTATATCTGGTCGGCATGCTCATTAAAGTTCTCAAAACTCAACTCATCCATAACCCACATGAGGATCAGTAATGCAGCGGTGAGCCCTACGGCAAGGCCGGTAACATTGATGAGGGTAAATCCTTTTTGTCGCGAAATGTTGCGGAAGACGATGCGGAAAGTGTTTTTTATCATAATCGAAAAATAGTTGCTTATTTCAATTCAACCTTATCATTGTTCCCAAAGACCGTGTAGTCGGAAACGATTACCTGCTCACCAGGAGCAAGTCCGTCAATTACCTCATAATATTGAGGGTTTTTCCTGCCTATTTTGATATTCCTTTTAACAGCAAACTGTCCGCTTTGATCAACTACAAAGATCCACTGCCCTCCAGTTGTCTGGTAAAAACCGCCCTGCGGAAGCTGAATGGCTTCAACGGCTTGTCCCAGCCTGATTTTGATAAAATAAGACTGGCCGATCCTGATGTTCTCAGGAAGTTTACCGGTAAATACAAGATCAATTTTAAAGCGGCCATTGCGGACTTCTGGATATACCTTTTTTATTTCGAGCTGGAGTGTGTCATCCGGTCTCTCAATATAAGCGCTCAAGCCTGTTCTAATCCTGTCGATGTAATGTTCATCCACATCCGCCTCAATTTTATATGAAGTGAGAATGTTGACCTGCCCAATGCGGAAACCACGTGTAACAGACTGTCCAAGTTCAACCATCAAACTCCCCAATTGCCCGTCAACAGGTGATTTCACGTTCAGGTAATCCTGTTGCTGTTTAACGAGATCAAGGTTTTTCTGCATGTTTTTCAGGTTGTCGGTAATCTGTTCGATCTGAAGGCTCCTGAAGGAGGAATCCTGTTTCTG
>JBAXFM010000392.1:0-4053 GCA_037139855.1 Bacteroidota bacterium | reverse complement strand
CATTGACCAGGATGATCAACTGGACAATGGGCACGAAAAAAATGATCGGCAGCATCGATTTGTTGCGGAATACCTGCAAAAACTCTTTCTGGATGATATATAGTATTGTTCTCATCAGGTAAGCCGTACGTTGAATTTCTTAATACTGAGTCCGAGGAAAAGCGCGGTAAATCCAATCATAATAAGTGTTTCGCGCCATACATATCCGATGCCGTTTCCCTGGAGCATGATGCTTTTGATGATGGTGATGTAGTATTTGGGAGGCATGGCATGGCACAGCACCTGCATGATCATGGGCATGTTTTCAACCGGAAATATAAACCCGCTGAGCAGGATGGTTGGCAGCATGAGCACCACCAGGGAGATCATCATGGCGATTTGCTGGCTGTTGGTGATGTTTGAAATCAGAATGCCCAGGGAGAGCGCCATGCAGATATAGAGGAAACTTTCGAGCAGCAACAGTGAAATGCTTCCCAGGATCGGCATGCCGAAAACCACATTGCCCAGTACCAGGATGATGCAGGCATCAAGAAAAGCCAGGAATACATATGGAAAAACCTTCCCGACGATGATCTGTGAAGGCGACATGGGTGATACGAGCAAAAGCTCCATGGTTCCGAGTTCTTTTTCCTTCGTGATGGAAAGCGAGGTCATGAGCGCGGAAATCAGCATCAGCAGCATGGCCATCAGTCCGGGAACGAACATGTAAACGCCTTTCAGTTCTCCGTTGTACATCATCCGTACTTCGGGAATGATCTGCAACGGAACCTTTGCTGAATTCATAGAAACCAGGTAGTTGTTAATGATTCCGGTGGCATAGTTTACCAGCATGTTGGCCGTGTTGGGGTCGGAGGCGTCTCCGATGATCTGGATGCGGGCTTTTCCGGTTTTTTCAAGTTTTTGTGCAAAACCGGGTTCATAAATCAGCGCCAGTTTTACGTTGCCTTGTCTGAAAACCGGATCGATTTCGGCTACCGAACTGAGATTCCGTTCAAGCATGAAGTAACCCGAGGAAAGGATTTTGTCACTGATTTTGCGGGTTACCACATCCTTGGATGGATCGTAAATGGCAATTTTTGCATCCTTGATTTCATTGGTGAGTACATATCCGAACAACATGAGCTGAACAGCGGGCATGCCAAAGAGGATCAGCAGGGTGCGATAATCCCTGAAGATGTGGTAAAACTCCTTAATGATAAATCCCCGGAACCGTTTCATACAATCTCTTTATGCGTTGCCCAGAAATAGAAAAACCGCGAGGCTGAAATCAACAATGGCACTGCCATGGTGACGTAGAAATTATACAGCCATGCTTTGTTGATCACATCAAACCTGCGCAACATGATGCCTCCGCTGATCATGATGGCCATCATGAAATACCCCCGTAGATTGAAAAATGAAAAAGCGCAGGGGTAGGGAATGTTGAGCCCATGGATCCGCCTGATGTGTTTACGCGATATTTTTGCAAAAAGCAATATATAAAACAATCCTCCAAAAATCAGCCCTCCTGCCATACGCCAACCGAAGTACTCACTGTTTTCAATAAGATAACTTAGTCCGCGTCCGCCGAGGATTCCCCCTGCGGTGGTCCATGCCAGGCCGGCAATGAAAAGCAGGTTGTGCCTGCTTACGGATGGTTTGTATTTGGTTAACAGATTCATGGTTTGTTTTTTAACAGCCCCACCCCCGGCCCCTCCCCAAACGGGGAGGGGAGAGGGGTGGCCTAAGCCCTTGCCAGTTTAATAAATACTTCATTCATTGATGGAGCATCGAATTGTCGTTTCAGGTTGTCGGGGGTGTTGAGTGCGGCAATCCGCCCGTCAACCATGATCGATACCCGGTCGCAGTATTCTGCTTCATCCATGTAGTGCGTTGTTACGAATACGGTAATGCCGTTGTGGGCGGCTTCAAAAATCATGTCCCAGAATTGGCGGCGCGTTATCGGATCCACCCCGCCGGTGGGCTCATCCAGGAAAACAATTTTCGGATTGTGCAGGATGGCGACGGAGAAAGCCAGTTTTTGTTTCCAGCCAAGCGGGATATCCCGGATCAATTTATCCCGTGCCGACTCGAACCCAAGGCGTTGCATCAGGGAATGCGCACGGGAAACGATTTCCTTTTTTCTCAAACCATAAATTCCGCCATAAAACCGGATATTCTCGTACACGGTGAGGTCGTCGTACAATGAAAACCGCTGGCTCATATACCCGATATTTTTCTTTACTTTTTCACGCTGGGTGTAAATGTCAAAACCTGCAACCGAAAGTTCCCCGGAAGTGGGATACGACAATCCGCACAGGATCTTGATGGCGGTGGTTTTTCCGGCGCCATTCGCACCCAGGAAACCAAAAATCTCTCCTTTTCTCACTTCAAAAGTCAGGTGATCATTGGCTACAAATGAGCCAAATTTCTTGACTAAGTTTTTGACGGTGATGATGTTTTCGGAGGTTGATGACACGCGGATAAATTTAAAAATTAACCACTAAGGCACTTAGGGCACTAAGAAACACTAAGAAGGGGTATTCATCAGTTCCATGAAACAATCTTCAATGGTTGCTTCAATGGAATTGATTTCCACCGATTCATGTTTATTTTTTTTCAAAAAGCCGGATAACACATCCTTTTCAATTTTCTGATCGCGGTAGGCAAGATGGGCTGATTGTCCGAAAGCATACACACTGTGCACGCCCGGATATTCCCTGAGCTCGCCCAGCAGTTTGTAAATATCACCAGCTTTCACCGAAAGCAGTGACAGCGGATAATTGCTGATGACTTCGCGCGGGGCGCTGATAGTCATGATGCGGCCGTTCTGCATCAGGGCAACCCGGTCGCAAAGGCTGGCTTCATCCATGTATGGGGTGGAAACCAGAATTGTGATCCCGGATGCTTTCAGTCTTTTCAGCATTTCCCAGAATTCCAGCCGTGAAACGGCATCCACCCCGGTGGTTGGTTCATCAAGAAAAAGTATATCCGGTTTGTGGATCATGGCGCATGATAACGCCAGTTTCTGCTTCATTCCCCCCGACAATTTACCGGCTTTCCTGTTTTTAAAGGGTTCAATCTGCTGATAGATCTCCTTCACCAGGTCGTAATTTTCGCGGATGGTGGTACCAAAAATGGTGGCAAAGAATTTCAGGTTTTCTTCAACGGTCAGATCCTGGTAAAGGGAAAATTTTCCAGGCATATAACCACTGATTTTCCTGATCTTTTTATAATCCTTAACCACATCAAACCCTTCCACCCTGCATTGGCCGGCGTCGGCTAAAAGCAGGGTGGTGAGGATGCGGAACAGCGTAGTTTTGCCGGCTCCGTCGGGGCCAATAAACCCGAAAAGTTCCCCTTTGGCCACATCAAAGGTGATGTCGTCAAGGGCAAGGGTTTCCTGAAACCGTTTGGTCAGATGTTCAACGTGGACGGAGGTTTCCGGCATAATCCGTTAATTCAGCGGAGGAGTTGTTTTGGTCCAGTATGTGTTTCTTCCGAGCAACGAAACGCCCACATATCCCCGTACTTTCAATTTGGTCGGAGTTTCGAACTGGATATAGCATTTGTAGGTTTTTCCGTTTTTCGGGTCATAAATGGTGCCGCCCGACCACTCTGCTTTGCCATCAAATGTGAAATTTTTCATGTTCACCATGCCGATAACAGGAGCGGATTTAAGTTTGGGATCCGGATTTTCCTTGTCTGTTTTGGGCTTTTTGGTTAAGGTATCAATGGGTTCCCTGAGCCAGACCAGTTTACCGAAATACTTTCCGTTTTCCTTGTACAGGGTAATTTTTCCGGTAGCTTCCTGATTCAGCCACGTACCAAGGATATCATCGGCTTTATGTGTTTGTGCTGATGCAGTAATACCCGACCAGGTGGCCATAAGCAGGATCAATAAAAATGTTGTGGTGGTTTTTTTCATGATTGTTGTTTTTGGTTAATTTGAATTCAATTTTATTTCGCCGGGCATGCCAATCTTCAGGCTGCCGTTATTGATTACACGGAGTTTAACTGCGTACACAAGGTTTACACGTTCCTCTTTTGTTTGAATGGTTTTTGGCGTAAATT
>JBAXFM010000391.1:0-4061 GCA_037139855.1 Bacteroidota bacterium | reverse complement strand
TGTTTTCTTTTTATGATGAATCTCCTGATTTTTAAGATAGTCGATAACTTTATCAACACCCGATTTGCTATATGAAAAGGCTCCATAGCCTTCCTGTCATTAAAATATTCTCATCCACGAAAATTAGGATTTTCGTGCAACGAAAATGAGCTGGCGATACCAGGGATTGTTCCAGTAATCCACCAGGATTTTAAAATCCGGGTAAACGGAAACCTGGAATACCCTTTCGCTGAATTTAAGCTGCCGCCTCACCGATACTTTTCCTTCTTCGGTTTTTACTTCCCACACAAAGGTTCCCGCCTTGTTGCTGATGGCAATTTTTTTTGCCGGGGTAAATACGCTAAGTGTGGAAGGCAATGTAATCGTATAGGTATAACTTTCATCGGCCAGGGCAGGAATCTCATAGGGTGTTTCACGTTTCGACGAAAGTGTTCTGATTCCCCAGCTTTCAATTCCTGAGGTTGACACAGGAAGGCTGAAATAAAAATAATTTGAATCCTTCCTGAAGGGTTTATCGCTTTGGGCAATATAGGTCTGAAAGCCGTTTTCTGTATTCAGCGTGCTGATCTTAAGCTGGTTTGAATCATTTCCGATCAATCCCCCTGAAATTGAATTTTTCATCTTTTTCTTATCCCGCTGCAGACCGGCAAACGGATAAACACTGCCATCCATGTAAATGGAGATCTCCCCGGTAAGCTTTGGATCGGAAGAAACAATGAAATTCCCGATAACTTTTACCATCTGTTTCGGGGTTTCTGATTTGGTAATCGTAATTTTCCCATCTGGATTCAGGGAAACAAATGACCGGCCCGGCAAATTGAGTTTCATGTTGATGGAATTCAAGGCTGTTGGCGATAAATACCAGGTTCCGCGATCTTTGTTTTCGATTTTCACTGCAAAATCTTCAAGATCGGCCAGGGTCGCAACTTTCGAATCAACAAAAGCCGTTCTGACAATACCTACCACCTGAGCCTCTATGCCTGCCTGTTTGAACAAGGCGGTAAGCAGTACGGCTTTTTCAACAGCCGTTCCACCACCACTATTCCAGGTTTGTTCCGGTGTTCTGCCTTGAAATAATGCATAGCGCAGGGGGATCGGATATAAACGAAAATCATTGACAACTTTTTCCTGAATTTTGAGGGCAAGATCGAATTTATCCCTGTTGTCGGAAACAAGGGTGTTGACATCCTTTTTCATCTGATCCGTCAGGGCAAAACGGAATGCCGGTTGATTTGTTAAAAAGGAAAACACCTCTTCGCGTTTATCCGAAGTGCTGAAAATAAGCCGGGGGTACCGCTCATTCATGCCCTGTTGTGACTCTTCCGTTGAGATAGCCACAACATCATTCAGCTTCCAGCTAAAAACCTGATATGTCCCATCTGAACTCGTTTCCGGCTGAGTATCTCCATTGAACATCTGATAAAACAGACTTTGACCAACCGGAATGCGAACCCTGATTTCGAGGCTTTTCACAGCCTCATTCTCTGCCAGCAATTCATTGCCCATCATAGCCGGAAAGGCCCCTTTGCCGGTGTGAAGCAGGTAATCAAGGTTGATGGTTGCGTTTCGCTCAAGAGCTGTATGGGTAATCACCATTTCACGCAGCGAATTATAGGCAGGCGCATTGGCAGCAAAGCCGGGAAGCACTTCATTGAATGAATTCAGAGGTGCAACAATTTTTTTTCCATCGGCCATTACCGTGTTAACTTCGTTGATTTTAAGCGTCTGGTATGTCGGGTTGTAAACAACAAACGTTTCGCCGTATAAACTGCTAAAAGCCCGGTAACTCAACAATTTTTGTTGCTTAATGTAACGATAATCCATACTTCCGTCAGGATGAAGGGTATATTCTTTGGTTAGGGAAATAAACCATGCATCGTATTTATCATCCTGAGCAATTGTTTGCCGGGACTGGAATAATGCAGCGAAAAACAGAAAGAAAATCAGTGTATTTGTTCTCATTTATGAAAAGTTTTTTAATAAACCTTGGTTTACAACCCGATAATTACCGGCTGTTCGGAAAACTTGTTCTGGGCATCTACAGCAGCTTTAAATTCCGGCCAATCCTGGGCATCATACTGCCTTTTATTGAAAACCGACGTTCCTGAAAATACAACAACTCCATTGGTCACCGCATAACTGCCCTGATAAGAAGCGGCATTTCCCGATTTTACAATGGACTCGGGCAGGCGTATCACATTTTTTATTTCGGGAAGCCTGATTGATTCGTGGATTTCAACCTTTCGGGAACACCGGTCACGGAAAGGAAATTTGCGTTCTTTCAACCCGGTTTCAAAGGATAGCTGGGCCTGAAAGTTTTTGAAAATTTCACCTGCCGAAAGTGGGACAAACATCATCGTACTTCCCGAAACCAAGGCAAATTCAGGAATGGTATAATCAATGGCAATCCAGATATTGTATTTCTGATAATCCACCGGATCAGAATACTTCACCTGGGAAACTTTTGCCTGGGGCCATAATCGTAGCAATTCCCGTTCAACATTCTGATACCAGGTCGTTTTGTTTGAATATTTGAATAATCCGCGGATGGCTGCATCCGATTGCCCTTCGCCGGTAATGGTAATGCGGCCTGCAAGGGTTCCGTCTGACTGCAGTTGGGCAACACCATCTATTTTGATGTAATGATTTTCAGGACCGGATACCGGGGTGGTAGCCAGGTCGGCGCCTTCGGGAACGCCCATCAGATATTGCTGCTGCTGTTCGGCGCTCGACCATAATTCACGTACAAAAGGCACCCAGGTGGGGTCGAGCAGGTGATACTTCCCGTCGTGCAATTTGACCACCGTAACGCAATGGTTGAACTGATCGGCCGGAATGTAATCGATGCGCGATCCGGCCATGGTCATCGCCGGATATGACTGGAACCCCGCAGCCCGCAACATGGTGATCAGCATACCGGCTTTATCTTTGCATACGCCGCAGCGGTCGGTAAAAGTCATCGATCCCTTGTGCAGTGTAAAACCTTCGCCACAACCCATCGAAATTCCCGAATAACGCACTTCGTCGGCACACCAATGCGTGAGCCTGGAAACCGAATCCATCTCGTTTACCGCTCCTTTCAGAATCTCATTTACCTTATCTTTGATTTCCTGGTTTGGTATAAAACTTCCAAAATCCTCATTCACTTTGTAAAACCAGGTTGATTTCTTGTTCCAGCCTTCCGTAGTAGAAACCAACAACTTAGGCGCTATATCAACCATGGCCACCATGCGGGATTCGATTTTTAAAGGAAAGATATCTTTTTTGCTGAAGGTATAAACAATTTTTCCATCCTTAAACCAGCAGGAGGACTGAGCCTCCCCGTTATAAAACTGGTACTGAAGCGGTTTATCCTTTGGAACTGTTACCTGGTATACTTTATTTTTTATCGGATAGGTACTGAAAAATTCAACAATGTCATAAAACTGGCCTTTCATTGGCGGAATATACTTGTCGTCGTCGTCGGTTGCCAGCAGGGCATAGGTAAACCCTTTACGGAACATGATCATTTCAACGGCATCGCCGGGTTCAAGCCGTCCGACTTCCAGCATTTTTTCCCTGGCACCCCAGTAAATCGCCCGTGCAGGCGCCGGATAATCCATGGTTTTCTGAACATCCAGTTCTATGATCCGGCCATCGTTTTTGTAAATTACCGCTTTTTTTATTTCGACAAATGCCGACAAGGGGTCATAACCATATTTTATCACATTCAGATCTGTCGCTCCATGGTTATTCAACACCTTTGTAAGCGTGTGATTCAGTACATACGTCAATCCGGTTTCCTGCATATCGACCAAGGTGCTGTCGAAAATAATCAACTCGTCGTGATTGGGATATGCTGAAGCATCACCGGCTTTTTTTACCAGATCGCCCAAAGATTGAGCATAAATACCGGTAACGAAAATAAGTTGCATGATCAGCAATAGATTCTTTTTCATATTGTTCCCTTTAAATTTGTTTTTGGGCTGAATTTCAATAACTCTTGTGCCTGATCGCATCAGGGATTATAGAAATCTGAGATATCAAGAAAGGTTTGATGAAGCGCTGGTTTTCCTTTAAAC
>JBAXFM010000390.1:0-4083 GCA_037139855.1 Bacteroidota bacterium | reverse complement strand
AAGAGACCAGGAAGAATTACCAGGAGAATTTCCGTTTCCGTTACCAGGTACAATTAAAGCAGTTGACGGCGGAACTTGAAAATGTACGATTGCTGAAAGGGGAAAACGAAAAGCAGATCTCCATGGTGCAGGAACTGATCGAGGCCGACAGAGTGCTGTTAAACGCAGGCTCATTGGCTGTTACCGATTATATCCTGGCCCTGAAAAACCTGATTGACGTAAGGCATGCCGGATTGCTTTATCAAATCAGGACACAATATATTTTGAACGAGATCAACTTCTGGAAGCAATGATAAACAGAGCGATAACGATTTTTCTTGTTGGATTGGTTTGCCTCACAAACCTCATTTCATGCAGAAACAGTGAGGGCGGGGACGAAAAGCCGGTGCATGCCATTGTTCCGGTAACCGTAATATCCCCCCGGACAGGTAAAATGGGCGAATACACAGAACTGATGGCCACTTCGGCTTTCCTTACCAAAACCGTGATCAAATCGCCGATCACCGGGTATGTTGAAAAATGCGCTGTTTCACCGGGCGATAAGGTGGCTAAAAACCAGATTCTTTTTCAACTCCGCACCAGGGAAGGGGCAGCGCTGCATCAGGATAGTGTGGGGTCCATCAGCATCAACGGTTTGATGACGATCAAAGCTACCCTGGATGGTGTGATGGCTTCGATTGACCATCCGCAGGGCGACTTTATCCAGGAAGGTGACCTCCTGGCAACAATGGTTGTACCCGAAAGTCTGGTCTTTCTGCTGGAGGCGCCTTTTGAGATGAATCATCTGATCAGCATCGGACAGGAATACACGCTGTTCCTGCCGGATCAAACGGAAGTGAAGGCGGTGATTAAATCCATGCTGCCCTCCATCTCGGAAGCCTCTCAAACCCAGCGCATGGTACTGCAACCCCGAACTGCTCAGAATTTCCCCGAAAATCTTTTGGCAAAAGTGAAAGTTATGCGAAGCGCAAAAAACAACGCGGTCATCCTGCCTAAAAGCTGCCTGCTGAATGATGAGGTCATGAAAAATTTCTGGGTAATGAAGATGATCAGCCACTCCATGGCGATAAAAATTCCAGTGGAAACCGGAATCCAGGATGGCGACAGCATCGAAATCCTTTCACCGGTATTTGAAGGCACCGACCGTATCCTCACGAGCGGAAATTACGGGCTGGGCGACACAGCCATTGTCAGAATTATCAAAAACGAATAATAAACCAACGGGGAGTAACCTCTTGTACCGCAAAGAAAAAAAACGCAATGTTTAACCGGGATTTCTACACAAAATTCACCAACCCCACCATCTTCGTGCTGCTAGTGGTGCTGTTCCTGGGTGGATTTGCCTACCGGAAAATGGAAACACTGCTGTTTCCGGATGTGGTTTTTCCGAAAATCCGCATCATTGCCGACAACGGGGAGCAGCCCATCGACAAAATGCTGATCACGGTGACCCGGCCACTGGAGATTGCCATCAAACGGGTGAATGGCATTGAAACCGTGCGAAGTTCGACGAACCGCGGAAGCTGCACCATCGAAGCCTGGTTCGACTGGAATACCAACATCGACATTGCCAGGATGCAGCTGGAAGCCCGCATCAATGAGATCAAGAATACCCTTCCATCCACCACCAACCTCACCATTGAGGCCATGAGCCAGAACATCTACCCGGTAATCGGCTACACCCTCGAGAGCGATAAATCGGGGCAGGTGGAAATGCGGAATGTGGCCATGTTCTTTGCCCGACCGCGTTTTGCCGAAGTTCCGGGAATTTCAAATGTAGTGGTGAGAGGTGGTAAAACCAAGGAATATGTGGTGATTCCCGATCCCATGAAGATGTTGCAGCTGGGGTTGACGCCACAAAACCTGATCGTCATTCTCGGAAGTACCAATTTTATCGAATCCAATGGGTTGCTCTCCGATTACCGCCGGTTATATCTTTCGGTGACGGACAGCAGGATCAACACCCTCGAGGATTTACGCAACGTAATTATCCGCAATGACGGTAACCGGATTATCCGGCTGGGCGAACTCTCCACCATTGAATTTGATGAACAGCAGGAATTCATCCGCATCAACGCCAATGGCAGGGATGCGGTAATCCTCGACCTGGTTAAACAAAAGGGCACGAACCTGGTTGATTTTGTGAACAAAGTGCAGGAGAAGGCCAAAGAGATTCAAAAACAGCTCCCGGCCGGCATGGTCATGAAACCATATTACGATCAGTCGGCATTTGTTAGCGAATCGATCAACAGTGTGCTCAGGGCCATCTACGAAGGGCTCTTTCTCGCCTTGCTGGTGGTGATTCTGTTCCTCCGCTCCTTCCGGGCCAGTTTGAATGTGATCATCATTATTCCCGTCACCCTGGCGCTTACCCTTACAGTATTGTATCTTGCAGGGATAACGCTCAACATCATGTCGCTTGGCGCCATTGCCGCTTCCATCGGGCTGATTATCGACGATGCCATCGTGGTGATTGAGCAAATTCACCGGGTTCATGAGGAAAATCCTGAGAAAGACCTGCATGCGGTGGTGAAAGATACCATCAGGATGCTCTTTCCGGCCATGGTTGGTTCATCTCTGAGTACCATTGTCATATTCTTTCCTTTTGTCCTGATGAGCGGCGTGGCCGGAAGCTTTTTCAGGGAGTTGACCACCACCATGGAGATTACGCTGGTATGCAGCTTTCTGACAACCTGGCTGGGGCTGCCGGCGCTTCACCTGGCGCTGGGGTACAAACACCGTAAAAAACAAGATACCAGTCATCAAAAAGACCATGGAATGAACCTGAACTGGCTGGTATGGTTTTTCGACAAACCGGTTTTTGCGATAGGCTTCATCGTCGTACTCGCGGGAAGTGCATGGTTTCTGATTCCGAAGCTCAATACCGGTTTCCTTCCTGAACTGGATGAAGGCACCATCGTACTCGACTACCTCACTCCTCCCGGCACAGCCCTCGATGCCTCCGATGCCATGTTGCGCAGGGTTGATACGGTAGTACTCCATCACCCGGATGTGGCCACCTATATGCGCCGGACCGGCACCAACATGAGTTCGAGCATCAGCATGGCAAGCGGTGTGATCCCTCCCAATGAAGGCGATTACCTGATTCAGCTTAAACCCGGACTTACCAGATCAACGGAAGAAGTGATCTCCGAACTCAGAGAAAAAATATCGGCACAGGAACCGGCGCTGACCATCGAATTCGGCCAGCGGATTGCCGATTTGCTGGGCGACCTGATCGGCAGGCCTGAGCCTGTTGAGATTAAAATTTTCGGCGACGATAAAGCCGTTCTCGAAACACTCGCCATCAGGGCACAGGGGCTGATTGAAAACATCAAAGGCATGGCCGATGTGAAAAACGGGATTGTGGTTGAAGGACCTGCCATCAGTGTGATACCGGACGAAACCAGGCTGGCCCGGTTCCATCTCAACGCTGCCGATCTGCAAACGCAGTTGAAAGCCTACAACGAAGGGGTGCAGGTTGGCGAAGTACAGTCGGGCGAACAGATGCTGCGGATTTTGCTCCGGTTTACCAGTTTCAAAGAAAATTCCCTGGGAAAAATAATTGAACAACCTATTTTTGCCCCGGATGGTTCCTTTCGTCCCCTGAAATATTTTGCCAGGGTTGAATTATCGAAGGGAACACCGGATATCACCCGTGAAGACCTCAAATCGAACATTGTGGTCACCGCCAGGCTTGAAAACCGCGACATCGGGGGCGCCATCAATGACATTCAGCTTGCATTTGCACACAGCCTGATGCTTCCGCCGGGGTATTACGTGGTTTATGGCGGTACCTGGGCTCAGCAGCAATCCTCGTTCGATGAATTGCTGATGATCCTGCTGGCGGCAACCGTGCTGGTGTTTACCATCCTGCTGTTTCTTTTCCGCGATTTCCGTATCTCCCTGCTGGTAATATTCATCTCCATCCTGGGAACCGCCGGCTGTATCTGGGCGCTGTATATTACCGGCATTCAGCTCAACGTGGGCAGTTACACCGGAATCATCATGATTGTGGGGATCATTGCCGAAAATGCGATTTTTACCGTCAACCAGTTTTGGGCAAACATGAAATCATCAGCC
>JBAXFM010000389.1:0-4083 GCA_037139855.1 Bacteroidota bacterium | reverse complement strand
ATCAACAACGTCTTTTTCGATTTTTACGGTGAACTCACTGTAAGCAATCTGCTTATCCAGCATTTTCAACTGACTTTCCCTTACTTCGATGTCCGATTGAATTTCTTCAATTTTTTCTTCGATCTCCAGCAGGTCCTTCATGTCTTTGGCCCTGGATAATAACTCGCGGTATTTTTGCTCGAGTTTTTTCTTGTTCTGCAATCTGGTGGAATCATCGATATATTTCATCGACACATCCTCTACAGAAAAAGTACTTGAAACAATGTTGATTTTTGCCGAATCGAGCAATTTCAAAAACACATCAAAATGAGATGCCTGCACATTCAGCGAAATTTCCACATGGGCAAAGATTTCGTCTTTTTCCAGGTTCTCATTGGTGACATATCCGTTGCATTCCTTCACAAACCTATAAATCAGTGTTTTGGTTGCTTCAAGGTTGTTGGATGCGATGGTTAATTCGCCCTTTTTCATCAGTTTCGGACTGCTGTTCTTTTCCTGGCTGGCTGACTTCGCACCGGGTGGCGGAGGGGGAGGCGGTACATCACCGGCAGACTCCATCATTGTAATACCCACCGCTTTTTCCATATACCGTTCCTTGTTATTGCATGAAATTGCCGTGAGCAGGCAGGCAATCAGGAGGAGTGTGTTTCTTAGCTTTATCATATGTGGGTTGTTTTTTAACAATTATTTCAAATCCATTTGCAAAGTTGCTGATATTTTTAATGAATCATCGCTGTTAACAATATTGACACGATAAAGTTACTTAAGTTTCGGGGTGAAAAAGTAATATCCAGTTTATTTGATTCAACGCTGAGATCAAAATTTCCGTTAGCCCTGCAAGGGCGGAATCTGTCAACACAGGGTGAAGCCCTGCGTGTAAGGAAAATGAAAATCCATCAAGCCCTGAAAGGGCGGAATGACTAATCCAAACGTATCGTTCATCATATTCGACCTTATACTTCTTAAGAAAAGCTCTGTATTCTTGCTGAAAAGTTTTTTTACTGTGATGTTCCTGCTGATTATCAATGTAGGCTGTTACAGTATCCACTTCCGTAGGATTTACCGAAAAAGCACCATACCCGTCTTGCCAATAAAAGTTTTTCAACGATTGATCTTTTGTTGTCCCATATCATATTGATTGCGCCCTTTCAGGGCTTTTAACCTGAATCTTGTCTTCTTCGATGGGCTACACCCATCGTTAATGTATCACGCCCCGTTCGGGGCTGTGTTGGATATATTTTACATGATGGAACTTTAGCCACTTCAAGGCAGCGGTCTGTTCTCATAATAACTCCCGAAAATTAGACTTTTTCTATTGGATGTATTACAGTTGGGCTTTTATGTCTCAATGACAATGTAAAGGTAAAATACTTTTTTACATAAAAAAATTGCCAACCTCACTTCTGCTCAATTGTCACCCCCACAATCAGCAACGATCGTTTGTCGATGATCGGGGTGACTTTCGGCAGGGCCCAGGCCGATGAACCGGCGGCAATGTCGTCGAGAAAGGTGGAAATGTCATTTTTCGGGATGATGTCAACCTGCACATCCGGAATTTCCCTGATTTTATTGAGTGCACTCGTTCTGAAGTATTTTTGCTCTGTAAGCGTTTGTGTTTTGGCATACATGAATAACAATTCCCTGAAGTCGCCGATAATCTGCCGCCGGTGTTGATTAATGTCGGCCGTGTCATTTTTAATACTGCGATGGGCTGACCTGGCAACATTTCCCTGGTTAACCCTGGCTTTGGCTGCATCAGGTTGCTGAATAATTTTATGCGTGGTTTTTGGAGCATCACAAAACCTGACCATCAACCTGAGTTCAGATGAAATTGACGTCAAGGTATCTTTATAGGGCGTTACCTTAATCCGTATTTCACCGGATACACTGGAATTCTCACGTTTCAGGTGTAACACACAACTGTCACCTTTTCCTTTCAATGGTTCTATCCTTATCCCCGGGCAGGATTTGACCAGCTTCCAGCAAATTGAATCAGCCGGCAGATTGGTATTGAACGGTCCGAAAACTTTTCGCTCAATGCTGTTGCATATCGTATCCACGGCGGGCATGTTCATCAACCTGATGGTGTCGGCTTTTAAATTGCCGGTGATGGGTGGTTCAAAGATGATGATGTGTTTGACCGTGTGGTCTTTCACAGAGCAACCGCTTCCGTTCGATGCAACTGAATCGGCATTTTTTGCAATTAAAAAGTTGATGCAGTCGATGCTGTGAAAAATCTGAAAAACAGTATCCAGATGCATTAACGACTGCTTCTTTTTATTCGATGCTGTTTCAAAGTTCGCACAAGCGAACCCTTTGCCGCTCTTTTTTGGATGTTGGGCTGCACGAAACGAACCTGTTGAATTCTTTGAGCTCGTGTCTGATAAATCGATCTTACAACAATAAACATTGTTGTTGACATTGGCGCTGTAAAAATACAACCTGCATTTTTGAGGTTCCTGCATCTGATTCAATAAATACTGATTGATGGATGCGACCTTTGATGAATCGGTCATTGCAGAGATTGCCGAAAGATTATTCCCGATTTCATTGGAAAGAAACCGGCTTTCCAGATCCGGATCATAGTTGTCGGGCGACAGGGTAAAAATACTTCGGATGAACCGTTGCCAGTCGTTCATGCCAAGTTTTTGTACGTTGCTTATTTCCATACCGGTATCCAGCCTTTTTAAGGTAACATTCGGTTTGAAGCGTTGAAGCAACGTGTCACCATCTTTCACATAAAGCAAATTTTTAATGAAGATCAGATTGATAAAATCCTGGGAAAATTTGTCTTTCGCCTGCTCACCAAGCCTGTCAACAATGACGATTTCCTGTTTGATGGTCTCCAGCCTTTTACAACTGCATCCGCGCTGCGAGCATCCCAACGCAACAAACATAAACAGCCACAAAACTTTGCTTAGCACCGACTGACAATTCATGTTAGAATATTTCATAAGATCCTGTCTGTTAAGTTATCACATAACGATTCCTGTCAGGCAATCATCACTCCGCCCGGCTTTCGGCGAGCCTCCGGGATGAATTTTTAATAATTGACTGCTCATCCATCGGGGTTGATATCATTGGTGGAGGCAGCTGAATATGTCCTAAATAAGTGGGTGATCCTGTCACAGGCGCCAGCCCCATCACATTGGCGATCTGGTGATGCAGGGCATATTTCAAAAAGCATTCCCGTTCAGTAGCCGTGGGTAATGCCAGGCTGATATTGCTGATTTGCTGATCGGTAATCAAACCAAAAGTATAAAGTGTGTTGTTGATCAGATAATGACCTCCATGGGGAATCACCTTGTTTTTCGCGGAACCACCCTGAAAATTGATCGTTGATGTTAAATACAACGGAAATTCAGGCACGGTGTAGGCATGGGTGAGCATATGAGCTTTTTTTTCTTTACCCAACCGAAATCTGTAATAAACCTCCGCAAAGAAATATCCGGTGGCATAAATATGTATAAACGCAACCATCGCATAGGTGATGGCGATCATGAGTGGAATAACCCCAAAGGATTGCCCCGCCTGGAACCACCCGTCAATAAATCCATAAGCTTTAAATGCCGCGATGCCACAAATACAGATATAATAAACCGAGGAAGTGATTTTAAAGCGCTGAATATAACTGGCTCGCCAGGCGATACGTGCAGGATCGGTCGGAATAGTGCCTGCCGATCCGTTATCTCTCGGTTCCGGGAATACAAAGGGTGGTGAATTTGGCGGATTGATCAATGCCAACTGATTTTTAAGCATCGTCCATCTGCCTTTATTCCAATGCGAACCGATGGCAAAAAGGAAGTCGAGCAAAAAAAACAGCCCCGCAAACAAAACACTGCCAAAGAAGGCGTAAAAGGCAGTGAGTCCGATAACCTCCAACACGACTGCCAGCGAAAACAGAAATGTATCTGTCTGGAAATTGGCTGTATCGAAAAATCCGGGCGCCTGGAAAGTTCCGGCCTGATAAATTTCTTTCCGGGTGTAGAGCCATATCCTTTTAGTTTCAAGGCTGGGCGTAAACCATGGATATGTTTCATCATCATTCATGAGCGTTTGGGCAGCCGGCAAAGGAAATACGGG
>JBAXFM010000388.1:0-4085 GCA_037139855.1 Bacteroidota bacterium | reverse complement strand
AGCCATTGAAGTTCAATGAAATGATTTACACCAATGCAGCCGGCAATGATTACCTGGTCACTGATTTGATGTATTTTATTTCTGACATTACCTTTTACCGGAATGATGGAACCCGCAAAATAATCGGGGAGGCGAAAGACATCTTCTACATCAATGAAAATATGCCGGAAACCAAAACAATCCGGTTCGCCGATAAGATTCCATCAGGAACTTACGACTCCATTACTTTTATCTTCGGCATATCTGAGGTGAAAAACAAATCGTACAGGTATGTGAATCCACCGGAAGCGCTGATGGGCTGGCCGGAGGTTCTTGGCGGAGGCTATCATTACATGATGATGAACGGGAAGTGGAAGGACACGGCAGGCGTTTTGATGCCTTTCAATTTTCACCTGGGCATCGGACAACTTTACAAAGGCAGTGGTTACAATGTTGATTCGATTTATGCGTTTGTTCAAAATTGCTTTACGGTGAGTTTGCCCGGGTCGTCATTTCAACTGGCAGATAAGGAACAACTTACTTTCGGAATTACCATGAACATCGGACAATGGTTTGATAACCCGCATATTTATGATCACAATTATTGGGGAGGGGCCATCATGCAGAACCAGCCGGCCATGCAGATGGCGAAGGAAAACGGGTGGGATGTTTTTACGATCAAAAAACTTTAAAATATACTGATTTGTTTTTTTCAACCTACGATATCACCCTGTTAAACTGGCTGCACAGCCATCTCATTCCACATTCTGTTCCCGTTTTGCAAGTCATTTCGGATACCACCACCATGGTGAGCATTGCTTTGGTGATTTTGGTCGTCATCCTGTCACTGGCGAAAAAATCAAAACCTTTGCGCATGAAGTTTTTTATGCTGGTCACGGTACTGCTTCTGGTTACTGCTGTAACGCAGGGGCTGAAGGCGCTGATCGACCGGGATCGTCCTTTTACTACCTTTCCATACATCGAAAAATTGTCATCCGGGGGAGATTCATCCTTCCCGTCAGGGCATACGCTTGAAGCATTTGCTGTGGCTGCTGCCATATCACTGCTGTTCTCAAAGAAAAGGATCATTATTCCGGTTTATGCCTGGGCCATCCTGGTAGCTTATTCCAGAATGGCGCTGGGCGTGCATTACCCCACGGATGTACTGGCAGGGATCGTGATCGGAACCTTGATTGGCTGGGTTGTTCCCTGGGTTTTCGGCAGGGTATTCCGAACCCTATGAGTGTCCTCCGATAATAATACGCATAATCTTAAGGTTCAGCACAAAGAACCGAACGACCTGCCATGGAAAAAACTTGCGCCAGAACCGGGTAGCGCCGGTTGGGGAGGGGGGAAAAGAGATCTCTTTCGGCCCTGGGGTGATGTGTTTTTCTTGCATAGTGTTTTATTCAGGAATTAAAAACCAGAAAGGTTTAGCTTTTGCTTTGTAAATAAACAGGTAGTGCAACAGTAATTTAACCCAATGACCGGCCAATCCGGGTTCGCCAACCGTATAGTTCAAATCTCTTCCCCAATCGGGAAAGCGCTTGTAATCGGGTACAATGGGAAACACCGTCATGGAGGCAGCCATGCCATCGCGCAGTCCATATCCCGACGAGATGATGCAGGCAGCGCCCATCCTGGCCATGGAGGCTTTGTGCGGCGAATTGGTATGATTGTTTTTTATGCGGTCGATGATGTTGAGCGCTACAACCTTGCCAATCACACCAGAAGGCATGCCCGTTCTGGGTGCGGTTGGGAAAATTGCCAGTCCGCTTTTGCTGGTTCTCGGTTGTGAGATCGGATGGGGTACCGCGAAAGCGATTCCAGCCGCAAATATATTGGGGTAAGCCGGGCTTTCATAGGTAGCTGGCCAGTCGGCCGAACTCCATTCAGCATAAGGGCGGCTGGTATAATCGGCGTCAACCTTCATGAAGCCGCTGGGGGCAAAAAGTTTTACCGTGATATCTTCTCCTTGCCGGTTCCAGGCTTTCATACCGGCTCCGGCAAATGACGGAATCAGCATGGCAAAATCAAACGACTGGACATGTCGCTCGCCGTCGAGGGTTTCATAATGTGCCTGTCCTTGTTCCACCTTGATGATCCCGGCTTTGGTAATCCACCGGATACCATATTCCGCCAGGATCGACTCGGCAAACACCCTGGTGGAGGTAACATAACCACCTTTTTTGATAAAGGCGCCCCCCATACCGAAGTCGCCAACCTCATTCTCATTGGTGATCCAGATGATTTCGGCTTTGTCGTTCAGTTTTCGTTTGGAAATTTCAAAGGCGACATTCAGGGCGTATTCAAAAGCGGCTCCCTGGCAGGTGGCGGTAGGATGGCCGGTTCCGATCAGAAATGTTTGCTTCTCTCCTTTGGCCATTTTATCCAGCGAAACCTGCAGATTTTGCCAGGCTTCCTCTGCGTGGGGATAGGTGCATACTGAATTGGTGAACCCCTTGGGTCCTAACCCTTCAGTGGCCGCAAAATTCAGTTTCGGGCCGGTGGCATTTACAAGGAAATCGTATTCAACCTTTCCGGTTTGTCCTGATTTTGCCGCATCGGTGTATTCAAACACGACAAATGGCATGGCGGAATCTTTCCCCCCTTCCGGGTGGATGTCTGTCGCCCTGGCCTGGATAAATTCAATCCCCTTTTTACGGTAAACAGGTTCAAGCGGGAATGCCACTTGTTTAGCTGTCATCTGACCGATGCCCACCCAGATGTTCGAAGGGATCCACTGGTATTTGTCGTGCGGACTCACCACCACAACCTGATGGTTCTTTCCCAATTTATGCTTCAGGATCAGTGCAGTGGTGTGGCCTGCAATGCCTGCTCCGAGAACAACGATTTTTTTCATAGATGCAATTATTTATTTCCCCGTTTTACCTGGAGTCTGATTACCCGGTTTCTTTTTAGTTGTTTTCTGTTTATCTGGCAAAATAATCTTTTTAACCTTTGCTGCAAAACTCAACTTACACAGTTCTCTTCGTTTTGCAACAAGGTCGGTGAGTTCAATCACGAGGTCTTTGCTGACCTCTCTGGCCATGGGGAGAACAAATTCCTCCGTTTGATCAAGATAGTCCGAAATTTTATTGTTGGTATGGGTGTCAAGGTGAAGATCGGTTAGGTTGCTGATCCGGTCGGCACATTTGAGAATTTTAGCATTGATGGAACCTTCGGTGAGAACCCGATTCATATAGGTACGTTTATCCTCATCCTTCCTGCGGGTAACCTCGAGCACCAGGTCGACCACCTTGTAGCCATCATGATCAATTTTCCGGATATCATCAACGGCAGTTTCAGGAAGATCTTCCAGCAGATCATGCAATAAAGAGGCCTTCAGCAGTACCGCATCGTGAAAATACTTATAGTCGAGAAGAATTCCTAAGGTAGCAAAGGAATGTCTAAACTGATTACCTCCTACCTTTCTTTTAACGCCGATCAGGGCGGTCGCTTTCAGGATATAGGGAGCAAGAACCAGATTTTGCAATGTTGTTAAATCGCTCATGTATGGCAAAACTTGATGAGACACAAAGTTACGGAAACATTTGATGTTTCTTACCGCAGAGGAAAAACAAACTTGATGAGAATGTGACTGATCAGTTAATATTCGACGTCAGATCCACCACATCCCATGTCTTATTCTTTGTTGCATAATCATATCTGAGCCACCATACCTGGGTGAGGTCGCTCAGATCGATCACCACAGAACCAAAAGTGGCATCGGTTTTACAGAAAGTATTGGTCCCCTCCTTTTCGTAGCCGCTGATAAAAACACCACTGTCGGCAATGTCGGTCGAGATAATGGTTTTCATTGCATCAACATCAAGGCCTGTCGGATGTACCTTAAAATAGTTGACAAGGTTCACCCAGCGAACCATGCCGCGTGCAGGGGTATCCAGTTTTTTTTCAGCCCCATCAACAGCTGTGGAAGCATTGTAGATATTTAACTTGACTTTGTGAAAGGTGCTGTCGAGAAACACATTGGTTACACCGTTGATGTTATTTCCAACACTGTTTTGGGTAATAACACCGTCCTGGTGCATGGCGCGTTGCACAACCAGCACGGTATTCTTGTCGGCCACCCCAAAAAACGATGG
>JBAXFM010000387.1:0-4088 GCA_037139855.1 Bacteroidota bacterium | reverse complement strand
CCCGCTTTTCGATGGTATAAACGTTTTTCTGCCCGGTGGTCATGATTTCCATGATTTTTTTCCGGGAAGTTTCATTATGGCACGCCAGCAGGTCCTGCCCGATCAGGCTGCTTCCCCCGTCTTTTTCATATTGCGTGATGGCTCTTTCGTTCATGTAGATGATTTTTCCCTGCGCATCACTTACGATTACATTACCATCAAGTTTTTCGATCCATTCCATGAGTTTGATTTTTCGGTAAAGGTAGGTGGTTTTATATTGGGTGAACTAGTGTGCAGGGGTTCAGGATGATTTAAATATTTCGGGTCCTTCACAAAAAATTAAACCGCAGAGGCGCAGAGGTGCGGAAAAGTAGGGAACTTAGAATAGACATTCTTGTTGAAAATGAAATTATCCTTGAGCTTAAATCCGCAGAAATTATGCATCCCGTTTATGAAGCTCAGATCATTTCCTATCTGAAATTGACCAATAAAAAACTTGGGTTCCTTGTTAATTTTAATGTCCCTGTTTTAATAAATGGGTTTTAGAGATATGTAAACAACTTCTGATCTCCGCGCCTCTGCGGCTCTGCGGCTTGACCTTGTTTCAGAACCATAGGATTAATGAAAAATATCAATTCAGCATATCAAAATATGATTAAACTTTAATTTTGTTAAATTTGTAACAGAAATAATAATCCTGCATCTAATCTCCAAATTTTCAAATTAAAAAAAATGGAAACAAAAAGAATTTACCGTTCAAAATACGACCGTGTTCTTGGCGGCGTTTGCTCTGGATTAGGCACCTATTTCAACATTGACCCGGTATTGGTAAGGGTTTTATGGGCAGTTTCATTTTTCGTGGGAGGTGTTGGCTTCCTCGCTTATCTGATTGCCTGGATTATCATTCCCGAAAATCCTGCAAACTAATCAATAACTTATACTGTCATGACAAAATCATTAAAAGGTACACAAACAGAACAGAACCTGCTGAAAGCATTTGCCGGTGAATCACAGGCCCGCAACCGCTACGAATTTTTCGCCAGTGTTGCCAAAAAAGAAGGTTATGAACAAATTGCCGCCATCTTCATGGAAACTTCCAACCAGGAAAAAGAACATGCCAAGCGTTTCTTTAAATTCCTGGAAGGCGGGATGACCGAAATCACCGCCATGTATCCCGCCGGAATTATCGGAACAACCAAAGAAAATTTAAAAGCCGCGGCAGAGGGGGAACACGAAGAGTGGGAGGAACTGTATCCTCATTTTGCAGCTGTGGCCAAAGAAGAGGGGTTTATGGAAGTTTCCACTGCGTTTAAAATGATTGCCAAAGTGGAAGTTGAACACGAACGGCGCTATTTAAAGCTGCTCCAGAACGTCTCAGAAGACAAAGTGTTTATGAAAGACGGCAAGGTATGGTGGAAATGCCTCAACTGCGGGTATGTGTATGAATCGGAGAAGGCGCTGGAAAATTGTCCGGCCTGTCTGCACCCGAAAGCCTACATGCAGATGAGGGAGGAGAATTATTAACAGTTTCTGGTCCCAAAACAAAAGAGGCTGTCTCAAAAGTCTTTTTTTAACCGCGAAGACGCAAAGACGCAGAGAAAATAAGCAATGATTATGAAATATTTTCGTCTTCTCTGCGACTCTGCGACTCTGCGGTTTTTATAAAGATTTGCCTTTTGAGACAACCGCTTTTATTTTTTTAAGCTATTCATTTCTTCAAATGCTGTCCTAAGAACTTCTCCATGGCCCGGTAAAAATCGAAACGGTTTTCTTCGTTGTGGAATCCATGTCCTTCATTATCCTTTACCATGTACTCAACCGCGATATTGCGCTTTTTCAGGGCATCCACGATCTGGTTTGATTCGGCAATGTTCACCCGGGGATCGTTCTTCCCCTGGGCCACAAACAACGGCGTTTTAATTTTATCGGAATTCAACGCCGGGGAGGTAGCCACAAATTGCAGACTATCGCTTTTGGGGTTGCCAACCATCTCATACATCATGTCGAGCATTGGTTTCCAGTAGGGCGGTATGGTTTGCATAAAGGTAAACAGATTTGAAACACCAACATAGTCAACGCCGGCTGCATATAGATCCGGTTCACGAACCAGCCCCTGCAGGGTGGCATATCCGCCATAGCTTCCGCCATAGATGGCGATTTTCTTTGCATCGGCAATGCCTTTTTTGATCAGCCACTGTGTACCGTCGGTAATATCGTCCTGCATGGTTTTGCCCCACTCCTTGAATGATTTTTCCCAGAAGTTCTTGCCGTAACCGGTGGAACCCCGGAAGTTCATCTGTAGTACGGCATAGCCCCGGTTGGCCAGGAACTGGATTTCGGGATTGAAATACCAGCCGTCGCGCGCCCAGGGTCCCCCGTGGGGATTGACCACCACCGGCAGATCTTTGGCAGTTTCCATGGTATAGCCGGCAGGCAACGTCAGGTATCCCTGGATCTTCACACTGTCGCGGGCGGTGTATTCAATAGGCACCATTTCGGCCAGTTCCTCTTCCTTCAGCCAGGGAGCAATGTCGGCCACCTTCGTGAGGCTGTCCTTGGCCCGGTCGTAAACATAGTAGCCACCCAGCGAGCGGTCGCTGTAGGCGCGGACCATGAATTTATCCTCGGCCCTGGTGAGGGAGGTGATGTTGAAAATATAATTGCCAAGTTTCGCCTGGATTTTTTCAAATATCTGTTTGCCCTCCTCATCGAAATAGTAGCGCTCCTGCTTGGCCGATTCATAATTGGCGCAGATAAGCTTCTTTTGGAGCCGTGACCAGGTCACATCGCCAACATCATAATCCTTGTTTTCATACAGCATCTGTACCTCTTTGCCATTGGCAATGTCGAAGATCACCACGGCGCTTTTGTCGCGACCCAGGTTGGAGGTTGCATAGAGGTTCTTGTTGTCGAAGGTGAACATGAGCGGCGAGAGGTTTTCCTTGAAGTTGGTGGTCAGCACCGGTTTGAATTTGTCAGTCTCCTTCTCACGGTAAAGCAGTTGCGTGTTTACGCCATCCACAATGGCAGTCGCCGCCCGCAGTTTTCCGTCATGATCAAGAATCCATCCCTGGATATTTCCTGGATTTTCGGCCAGCATGGTCATTTTGCCCGTTACGATATTCAGGCGATAGGGATCAAATACTTCGGGATTGCGTTTGTTCAGTCCGATGATCAATTCATCAGGAAAATCATACAGGTCATCAAAAATTTCGGTACGAACCTTCGGAAAATCGGTGAAACACTGTAGGTTGGAACCATCGATGTTTACTCCGTATAATTTAAAGTTTTCGTCACCGCCGGTGTCTTTCAGAAAAACGATACGGGAGGGGTTTTTCCAGAAATAACTTGAAATATCCCGGTCTTTTTCTGATGTAAGCCGGGTGGCCTTATCAGTGCCGATTTCCTGCACGAATATATTCATCCGTTTTTCATACGGCGCCATGTATGAAAAGTATTTCCCGTCGGGGGAAATCTGATAACGCGCTTTTTCCGGATTTTTAAAGAAATCCTCCAGCGGAATTTGTCGTACCTGCATCGGTTTTTTCGGTTTACATCCTCCCATGAAGAGGGAAGAAATGACTAACCCTCCTAAAAGGAGGTAAAATAGTGTTTTATTTCTCATATGGGTTTAATTTTGGTACAATTATACATAACATTCTTTACCCATCGCCTATTTTTCGATGTTCAACCATGATTTCTCTGTGAATCCACTGATTCCCATGATAAAAATCACATATCTTTGGGTCCGGAACGAAAATAAAAGTCACTGTTTACCGTTAACTAACAGCAATGATAACAAACCAATGCAAACGGATTTTGCATTTTTCCATTTGCATTTTGCATTTTGCATTCATAAATTAATCCCTTCCCGTGGATATATACCTCCGAAAAAGGCGATGGAAATTATTTCTTTTTGCTTTCGCCATCCTGATCGTTGCGGCATCGCTTTATTACACGAACATCCTGGTGAACGAAATCCGGAAGGATGAACGCAAAAATGTGGAGATATGGGCCGATGCCATCCATCAAAAGGCCGATCTGGTGAACTTTACCAACGATTTGTTCGAACAGATCAAAAATGAAGAACGCAAAAGGGTTTCCATTGT
>JBAXFM010000386.1:0-4093 GCA_037139855.1 Bacteroidota bacterium | reverse complement strand
CATTATCAACTACAGCAAGAGGACCAAGGATCTGGGTTTGATCCTGCATACTTCCGTGGGAATAGGTTATGAAACACCATGGAGGCTGGTTGAAACAATGCTAAAACTTGCTGCAGCCCGCACGGAAGGGCTGTTACGTGAACCTCCTCCCTATGTACTGAAACTATCACTTGATACCTTTTCAATCACGTACCAGATCAATGCCTATTGTGATGATGCATCGAAAATGTTCTCCTGTTATAACATCCTGCATCAGAACATACTGGATGTCTTCAATGAGAACAACGTACAGATCATGACCCCGGCCTATGAAGGAGATCCGGAAACGCCGAAACTGGTGCCCAAAGATGAATGGAACAGACAATTGCTAAATGAGCAGTGAATTGTGTAAAGAAAGCAGATAAATGACTATTAAAGCACTCTCCGGGTCGTAAGATTTTCAATCAATTCCTGCAATGGTCTCATACCATGGATTGCAAAATTTTAATTACCTTCGTGAATAATAACATTAAGAGAACCAACCATGAAACACTACTTGAAATTTAATTTGCAACTGCTTGCACTTTCGATGGTATTCATCGTAGCATGCAACACCAATAAGAGTAAGACTACTGGTAATGAATTAGATAAATTACCGATTGATTCAGTGAAGGCAATAGCCAAAGAAGCTTATATTTATGCATATCCTGTTGTTGATGCTTACCGCATTTAATATGCATACTTTGTTGATACAGTTAATGTTGAATTTAAAGCCCCGTTTAACCAGCTGAAGAACATTGCCCGGGTGTTTACGCCGGAGGACAAAGCTGTACAAACACCTAATTCTGATACACCGTACAGCATGCTGGGAATGGATTTACGTGTAGAACCTATCGTTCTTATCGTGCCAAAAATCGGATCGGGCCGTTATTTCAGCATCCAGCTTGTTGATTCTTATACGTTTAATTTCAATTATTTTGGCAGCCGGACTACAGGCAATAACGGAGGCATTTATATGGTGGCTGGCCCCGGATGGAAGGGAGAAACACCTAAGGGTGTTGATAAGGTTATCAGGTCTGAAACGGAACTTGCAATGGCTATTTTCAGGACGCAGTTATTTAATCCCGCTGATCTCGGCAATGTAAAAAAAGTTCAGGCGGGTTATAAAGAGATGCCACTATCATCATTCTTAAAAACAGCTCCTCCTGTACCTGCAGCACCAATTAATTTCATTAAACCTCTTACGCCTGATCTCCAGAAATCATCATTGGATGTTTTTAATATATTAAATTTTGTTTTGCAGTTCTGTCCAACAAATCCTTCTGAAAAGGAATTAATGGCAAGATTTGCCAAAATAGGGATCGTACCCGGTCAATTCATTGATACTACCAAAATTTCGAATGAAATTAAAGCCGCTATGAAGCAAGGCATTCAGGAAGCCTGGTCAGCAGATTTTCAAGGATTAAAGAAAAAAATTGATGCCGGTGAAGTAAAATCCGGTGACCTCTTTGGTACGAGGGAATACCTCAAGAATAACTACCTCTACCGGATGGGTGCGGCTATTCTTGGTATTTATGGCAATTCTGTTCAGGAAGCTATGTATCCTATTTATACCTCTGATGCCGATGGTAATAATTTGGATGGTTCCGCCCACCGGTACACCCTCCATTTTGTAAAAGACGAGTTGCCCCAGGTAAATGCATTCTGGTCGTTGACCATGTATGAATTGCCTTCAAGTTTGCTTGTGGCCAATCCGCTTAACCGGTATTTGCTTAACTCCCCCATGATGCCAACATTTAAAAAGGATAAAGATGGAGGTTTGACATTCTACATTCAATACAAATCGCCGGGTAAAGAAAAGGAATCAAACTGGTTGCCGGCTCCCAACGGACCATTTATGTGCGTGATGCGATTGTATTGGCCTAAACAAAACGCATTGGATGGAACCTGGAAAAATCCACAGATACAGAAAAACAATTAATCAAACTAAAAAGGTTTCTTATCCGGGCAGGATGTGCATATCCTTTAACCATTTATCTGCCGTTCACAACAATCCCTGTTTCATGAGTTTAAAAATCAATCCGCCCATGGTTTGCTCACCGGCCTTGGATAAAATATTTTTTCGATGGGTATTGACAGTATGAATGCTCAGGAATTTTTTTTCAGCAATTTGTTCACTGTTCAGTCCGGATGCGATCAGTTTGATGATCTCAAATTCATGGTCTGAAAAAGGGACACCCAGCGCCAGTAATTCCTCATCCGGATACCTGAAATTAGTCAGATCATGACCTACATAGTAATGATAACCATGTTTTCTCTTTTTAAAGGACTCAATGTTGGTAATAATGGTGAAGAGAAATGTTGATTTATATGGAATTGTATGATAAAAAAAATATAGCTGAAAAAGCAGATCGGGATATTCCCCATATAGATTCCGTATCCTTATGTTGATTGACAATAAACCTTTTCCTTTTTCAGCCACAAAAAAATCATTGCCCATGCTGTACATTTTTGCCCTGCCCAGGCTGTGTTTATTATAATCTTCGGGATGGGTGGCTTCCATGAAATGATAAGCGGTAAGATTTTCCGGCCTGATCCCGATCATCTCATGAGATCTTTTACTGGCCCATATGACCTTTGATTCAATCACGTCTCCAATAAAAAAAAACTGATTATTTTGTTCTGTCAGTTTCTCAAGATCAACTATCAATGGATCATCACGATCAATCCCCTGATATCCAACCGGCGCATAGGTTTCTATGAACTTGAAAAACAAGTCATATTGTGGGACAATGGGTCTCTTGCTCACCATTAATATTTTATTTTAGGGATAATCGATTGCAATACTAAACAAAAATACCCATATATAGGTATTCTTTTTTGACCAAATACCCAAACATAGGTATTGTGTCTGGATAAGGATGACGGTAAATTTGATCCACGTAAAGAGATGCGAAAATATTAACACAAACCACATTAAAAAAACACCATGAAAAAAACAAATTTATTACTGACGTTGATGCTGTTTGCATCGGCTTCAATAAGTTTTGCCCAGGCCGACATGAAAGAAACTGTTGCCATGATCAAAACAAACCTGGTCCAAAGCAAGGAAAAGGTTAAACAGTATGCCTGGATCGAAACCACAAAGACCTATATCAAAGGTGAGCTGAAATCGACAAAACAAAATCAGTGTTATTACAGCGTTGACGGACAGCTCACAAAAGTGGCAACAGGGGGTACCGACCAGGAAAAAAAAGTGGGTGGATTGAAAGGGAAAATCATCGCCAACAAAAAAGAGGAAATGGCAGATTATATTGCCAAAGCCATTGATAAAATTAAAGCTTATCTGCCTCCGTCCGGAGAAAAGATACAGCAGATTTACGGTGCGGGAAAGGTTTCCATTCAAATTCTGGAACCGAATAAAAAATTCAAACTCGGTTTTCCGGATTATCTGCAGCAGGGTGATGCACTGTCCATCTCTGTTAACAAACCGGCTCAGAAGCTGATAGGTTTAAATGTCAGCACTTATATTGATAATCCGGAAGATAAAGTGGTATTTGATGTTACCTACAAAGACCTTCCTGATGGAACACAATACCCTGTTACGACTTCATTGGTTGCAGCGGCGAAGGATCTGAAAATTGTTATTGAACAAAGTGGTTTTAAAAAAGGAGCAGGATTATGAAAAAACTCATTATTCCATTGTTGCTGACCGCATTTCTATATGCCTGCAACAATCAGCATAAAAAGGAGGACGTTGCAACAACTGGTGCAGGTGAGCAGCTTGACCGTACCGTGTTACCCATTAAAGAGCCGAAGCGGCAAACCTACACCGAGCTTGATGTTCGCAACGCAAAAGCGCCGGAACGTTTTCATGTAACAGCGCCAAAAGGTGCGCCGAATGTCGTGGTAATATTAATTGACGACATGGGTTTTGGAGTTTCCGAAGCATTTGGCGGCCCCGTTACGACACCAAACATGGACAAACTTGCTGACAACGGGTTAAGATACAACCGTTTTCATACAACTGCCCTTTGTTCACCCACGAGGGTCGCATTGCTTACCGGGTATAACCATCACAGCAACAATATGGGTTGTATCGGCGAAGCAGCAA